>CAYPVL010000023.1:24571-36590 GCA_964414165.1 uncultured Cognatiyoonia sp. | reverse complement strand
GACACAACCAGACCGGTTCCGCGCAGAGTAGGCGCGCAGCACGGGTGCTTCAAAACCCGGAATCAAACGCTTGTAGCTGTTTGTGGATGGGTTTGTGATCGCGTTCAGGGCTTTTGCGTGCTTGAGCACACCGCCGATGAAGTAAAGCGCTTCTTGTGACAGGTCGGCGTATTTGTCGCCTGCGAACAAGGGCTTGCCATCTTTCCAGATGGACATGTTCACGTGCATGCCTGTGCCGTTATCGCCTGCGATTGGCTTTGGCATGAACGTCGCGGATTTGCCGTAAGCTTGGGCGACGTTGTGGATCACGTATTTGTACTTTTGGATCTCGTCGGCTTGATGCGTCAGCGTGCCGAAGATCAGGCCCAGTTCGTGCTGACAAGACGCCACTTCGTGGTGGTGTTTGTCAACCTTCATGCCCATGCGCTTCATCGTAGAAAGCATTTCGCCACGCATGTCTTGCGCATCATCCACGGGGTTTACAGGGAAATAGCCGCCTTTGACGCCCGGACGGTGGCCTGTGTTGCCCATTTCATATTCTGCGTCAGTGTTCCAAGCGCCGTCAATCGCGTCGACTTCGAAAGACACTTTGTTCATCGCAACCTGGTAGCGCACATCATCAAAGATGAAGAATTCTGCTTCCGGGCCCATGTACGCTGTGTCACCGATGCCGGAAGACTTCAGGTATGCTTCGGCTTTGACGGCTGTGCCGCGTGGGTCGCGGTCGTAAGCTTCGCCCGTGTCGGGTTCAACGATGTTACAGTGAATGCAGATCGTTTTCTCAGCGTAGAATGGATCAAGGTAAGCTGTGTCTGCCTGTGGCATCAGCTTCATGTCAGACTGGTCAATAGATTTCCAACCCGCGATGGAAGACCCATCAAACATGAACCCTTCTTCAAGGAAGTCTTCGTCGACAAGGTCTGACACGACTGTCACGTGCTGGAGTTTGCCGCGTGGGTCGGTGAAGCGGATATCGACATAGTCGACCTCTTCATCCTTGATGAGCTTGAGAACAGCTTTGTTGTCCATGTACTGGATCCCCTTATTAGATAACTTGAGTGATTAGAGTGCGTCTTCGCCGGATTCCCCGGTGCGAATGCGAATGGCTTGTTCGATAGAGGACACGAAGATTTTCCCGTCGCCAATCTTGTCGGTTTTGGCAGCTTCGATGATCGCGGTGACGGCGGCGTCGACCTGATCATCGGCCAAAACAACCTCGATCTTCACTTTGGGCAGGAAGTCCACAACATATTCCGCGCCGCGGTAAAGTTCTGTGTGGCCCTTTAGACGCCCGAAGCCTTTGACCTCAATAACTGAAAGCCCTTGAACGCCAACGTCCTGCAAGGCCTCTTTAACTTCGTCCAACTTGAACGGCTTGATGATCGCTTCAATCTTTTTCACGTGCGACTCCCCTTTGAGCATTGAATGGGTTCAGAACATTTCTGTTGAAGGTGGACAATTCGTCCGGCAGTTTGGGTATACGGCGGATGGGTGAATGTGAAGCGATTGTGTGCAAATTAATCATATCGCCTGAATTTTGTGCAATTTAAAAACATGGACTGCTTATTGAATGACCGAACGGCTCACAGCCGCCCAAATGCGCGCCATTGAGGCGCCTGCAATTACCTCTGGTGACGTGACCGGATGAGAGCTGATGGTGCGCGCGGGGCAGGGGCTTGGTTGCATACAGAATGTGCGCTGGCCTTCGGCCCCGGATTGATCGCAGAGGTCTTGCCACGGGTCTTGGCGCGGTTGCTTGATGATGCGCAGGCTTGATGCGTACATAAAAAAGCCGCCTCAAGTGAGACGGCCCTTTGTTGGGGTAAATCTGATGGCGGAGTTAACCCGCCAGCATCTCGATCCCGTCTGCGTAAATGATATGGGGGCGATCAAACACCAGTTCGAAAACCTCGGCTTCAGCGGCTTCCTGTGGCGCAAGAAATTCGCCATCGACCAGCTTTTGCGCAGCAACCATAGCCGTAGGGGTGCCAAAAAGCGCCTCGGCGCGCCAATCGCGGATGTGGATACGTGCGCCGGGGGCGACGATCATATCGCGATCCGGGCGGGTGTGCCCAAGTGAGCCCGCTTTGATGCGGATCGCGGCCATTTTGACCGACCGTTTGCGGATGTCTTTGAGAACAGCAACGCCGCTGTCGCGTGTGATCACACGTGCACCGACTTTCAGTTGCTCAACCGGGGTTTCACCCGCAAGCGTCATGACGGTGGTGCCGACACACAGGCCAGTTTCCAGTGTAGGTGTAACAGCCTTGGCCGCTTTTGTTTCGATTGTCCCTAAGTGCATGGCGTTGTTTCCCGCTCTTGCTTTCTAACTGCCTCAAGTCTTGTTTCTAGAATGCGGCACAAAAGCGGCGAAGTCATGCTTATTCAGTGATGGTTTTTTCTTCTCGCATCCGGGTGTGACCTTTGCTAGACACCGCGCACGTTCGATGTGGTAGGGATTCTGCCCATCGCGTAAGTGCGGGTGTGGCGGAACTGGTAGACGCACCAGATTTAGGTTCTGGCGCCGCGAGGCGTGGGGGTTCGAGTCCCTTCACCCGCACCACAGACGTTTCGATAGAAACGATGAGAGCCGTCGCGTTTCTGGATTGCTCTTCTCACCAGCACCAGTTTTCTAGGTTTTTACGGGGTTTTGTGTTTCGGAGTGCATTCTATTTCACGACTATAACTGCCGACGCTATGGCCTGCATGAATTCCAGATTTCCTGCGCCAAGTCGCCATTTTCCTTTTGCCTCGTCCCATAATGGGACTACGATAGTGCAACAAAATCGTTGTACCGCATGGGGTCTAGATGAGTAGTAAGCACAGAAGTTTTGCCGTGATCGGCCTTGGTACTTTCGGGGCAACGGTTGCGCGGGATCTTCAGCGGTTTGGCAACAATGTAATCGGGATTGATGTCAATGAACGTCTTGTTTCCAGCCATGCCGATGATTTGGATCAAGCCCTTATTCTGGATGCCCGCGATGATACGGCCTTGAAAGAGGCCGGTGTCGATACGGTTGATGTGGGCGTTGTCGCAATCGGCACGAATATTGAGGCAAGCGTGCTGGCGACGATCAATCTGAAGACAATCGGTGTGAAGTCTGTTTGGGCCAAAGCCACGTCCAAGAACCATCACCGTATTCTGTCAAAGCTGAACGTAGAGCGCGTCATCCACCCCGAACGTGAGGTCGGACAGCATGTGGCCCAAGTTCTGAATAACCCATTAGTGCGGGACTACGTGAGCCTTGGGAATGGGCAGCATGTTGTTAATTTCCGCGTCCCTGAAAGCCTTGAAGGCAAGGCGCTGTCGGATTTGAATTACCACAAGGATCATGCGCTGCGCTGCATTGGCGTCTTGCGCGGTTCGGATTACGTGGGTCATGATTCCACAAGCTGCACGCTTGAAAAAGACGATCTGTTGTTGTTGCTGGGCAGCCGTCAGGACCTGCGCGACTTTGCCAGCGCGCTATAGGGGCGCGCGATGTCAGGGCTGCAATTCTCGATCCGGCGCAAAAGGGTCAGCCCGCCAGCTGTTCTTGCGGCCATTTATGCGGCGTTCATCCTTATCGGTGCTGTGGCGCTATGGATGCCGTTCAGCCACTTCGGGGCGGTGACTTTTAGTGATGCCGTCTTCACCGCGGCCTCGGCGGTGACGGTGACAGGACTTGCTGTGGTGGATACGGGCGCGGATTATACGCTGATCGGGCAGATCATCATTGCGATCTTGATCCAGATCGGCGGGCTTGGCTTGATGACCTTTGCGGCACTGCTTTTAACCATGCTTGGGGTGACCATTGGGATGCCGCAGCGGCTTGTTCTGCGGGATGAGCTTGGCCAGACAGGGCTTAGCGAATTGCTGGTGCTGGTGCGTATCGTTGTCCTTGTGGCCTTTATTGCAGAAGCCATCGCGACGGCGGTCTTGATGACAGTATTCGTGCCAGAATTTGGCTGGACGCATGGGTTTTGGCAGGCTTTGTTCCATGCGATATCCGCCTTCAACAACGCGGGTTTTTCGCTTTTTTCCGATAGTCTGTCGCGCTATGTGGCTGATCCTGCGGTCAATATCACGATCGCGCTGCTGTTTATCCTAAGCGGCTTGGGCTTTGTTGTGCTGGCGGATGTAAACAAGCACCGGCGCTGGTCAAAACTGTCACTGCACAGCAAACTCATGCTGTCAGGCACGCTGGTGTTGATCCTGCTTGCCTGGGGGGTGTTTGCGGCACTGGAATGGCACAACCCCGCAACCCTTGGCCAGCTTGAAAGCGATGGCGCACGCGTTCTTGCCAGCTGGTTTCAGGCGGTCACACCGCGCACTGCGGGGTTCAACACGTTGGACTATGCGCAGATGGAAAACAGTACGACGATCATGACAATGGCACTGATGTTGGTGGGGGGTGGGCCATCGTCAACAGCAGGCGGGATCAAAGTCACCACCCTAATCGTATTGGCCCTTGCAACACTGGCCTTCTTTCGCAGGCAGGAACGGCTTCATATCTTTGGCCGCAGCCTTGGACTGTCTGAAATCATGAAGGTGCTGGCCCTCACATCGCTGTCGATCTTTTTGGTCCTGATCGGGCTTTTTCTAACATCAATCACCTATGAGGGCGATTTTCTGGATCTGTTGTTTGAGGTGTGTTCGGCCTTCGGGACGGTCGGACTGTCGCGCGGTGCGACCGGCGAATTGGACAGCTTCGGGCGGGCTATGATCATCCTGATCATGTTTGTCGGACGGCTTGGCCCGCTTACGCTTGCGTTTTTGTTGGCGACAAACACCAAAGCAAAGGTCAGCTATCCCGAAGGAAAGGTCTTTTTGGGGTGAAGGCTGTTCCATTCAATTCAGACACGAAACGACCAAGAACCAACAGCCAATTCACCCTTAAGACCGTCATTCCCCGGCGAAAAGCTTGCCGCGCCCTTGTTCTGCTTTCGCATGTGTTCGCGCCCTGAAGTGCGAGTAGGCCAGCGGTGTATTTTTCGCGCAGCCTGCCTCTCTTTCCAAATGACCTTGCACCCCTATCCATCCCATCATAGAAGGCACCAGATTTGAAACAGCTGGGCCGTGCCCGGCCCGGATACCTATGGGATGAGCATGCAAGTCACTGAGACACTCAACGAAGGCCTCAAGCGCGGCTATAACATTACTGTCACCGCCGCAGAGCTGGACGCGACAGTTGAAACCAAGCTGAAAGAAGCCCAGCCCGAGATTGAAATGAAGGGCTTTCGCAAGGGCAAGGTCCCGATGGCCTTGCTGCGCAAGCAGTTCGGTCAGCGCCTGATGGGCGAAGCGATGCAGGAAAGCATTGATGGTGCGATGAACAAGCACCTTGAAGAATCCGGTGACCGCCCTGCCGCCCAGCCGGAAATGAAGATGACCAATGAAGACTGGAAAGAGGGCGACGACGTCGAAGTCGCGATCTCTTATGAAAAGCTTCCAGAGGTGCCCGAAACTGATTTCTCAAAGATCAAGCTTGAGAAAATGGTTGTGAAAGCTGATGACGCATCCGTCAAAGAAGCCCTTGAAAACCTTGCCGGGTCTGCCAAAAACTTTGAAGACCGCAAGAAGAACGCCAAAGCCAAGGAAGGCGATCAGGTTGTTCTTGATTTCGTCGGCAAGGTAGATGGTGAGGCCTTTGACGGCGGTGCTGCCGAAGATTTCCCGCTTGAGCTGGGTTCTGGTTCGTTCATTCCCGGTTTTGAAGACGGCCTGATTGGCGCCAAAGTCGGTGATGAAAAGGACGTCGAGGTGACGTTCCCTGCCGATTATCAGGCCGAGAACCTTGCCGGTAAAGCGGCTGTTTTCTCATGCACGATCAAGGCTGTGAAAGAACCAAAGCCGGCCGAGATCAACGATGATCTGGCCAAGCAGTTCGGGGCCGAGGATCTTGCCGCTTTGACGGCCCAAATCACTGAGCGTCTGGAAGCAGAATATGCGGGTGCGTCCCGCGCTGTGACCAAGCGGTCTTTGCTGGATGCATTGGACAAGAAGGTTGATTTCGAACTGCCCGTCAGCCTTGTCGAGGCTGAAGCCGGGCAGATTGCCCACCAGTTGTGGCACGAAGAAAACCCGGATGTTGAGGGCCATGATCACCCTGAAATCGAGGCAACTGATGAGCATAAGAAGCTTGCCAGCCGCCGTGTAAAGCTGGGCCTGTTGCTGGCTGATATCGGTCAGAAGGCCGAGGTCAAAGTGACTGACGCTGAAATGACCCAAGCCATCATGAATCAGGCCCGCCAGTATCCCGGTCAGGAACGTCAGTTCTTTGAATTTGCCCAGCAGAACGCCCAGTTCCGTCAGCAACTTCAGGCCCCGATGTTTGAAGACAAGGTCGTTGACCACATCTTTGAACAGGCCGCTGTGAAGGAAAAAGAGGTCAGCAAGGATGACCTGCAGAAAGCTGTTGAAAAGCTGGAAGACGAATAAACGTCTGCGCCTTGTGCAATGTGAAAAGGGCACCCGTTTGGGTGCCCTTTTTTGTTCGAACGCTTGGTTTGCTTAAGGTGCGGTGATGCGCGCCTTGTGCAAGATGCCACCGATGGCGGCCCCGACCAGCGGTGCAACAATGAACAACCAAAGCTGCGACAGGGCAGTGCCACCGACCAACAGCGCGGGCCCGATAGAGCGGGCAGGGTTCACGGAGGTGCCTGTGACTGTGATCCCCACAAGGTGGATCATTGTCAGTGTCAGACCAATCACCAACCCTGCAAACGCAGCGTTGCCTGATTTTTCTTCGGTCACACCAAGGATCACGACAAGGAACACGGCTGTCGCGACGACTTCGAAAATGAATGCAGAGATCATAAAGAATTCTCCACCGTAGCCCGCACCCCAACCGTTTTGGCCAAGGCCGTTGGTCGCAATATCATAGCCACCTGCACTGTTTGTAGCCATTGTGTAGATCAACAACGCGGCTACAATTGCACCCAGCGTCTGCGCAATCGCATAGCCGATGAACGTCGGCACCGTGATCCGCCCTGCAACCAACGCGCCCAGCGACACGGCTGGGTTCAAATGCGCACCGGACACGGCCCCAATCGAATAGGCCATCGCGACGACGGAAATACCAAAGGCAAAACTGATGCCTGTGATCGAAATTGAATCTGCGATGCCGATCCCGCCGCCTGCAAGAACGGCCGAGCCTACGCCAAAGAAGACAAGGACAAAGGTCCCGATTGCTTCTGCGATATTACTTTTCATCTGTTTTCCCCATTGGAAGTGAAAGATTGGCTGCAAAGTGGCAAAGCAAAATCACGCCCACACTGGGAAATTTGGCGCAAAATCCCCAAATTTGGGTGCGCGCATATCAAGTTCGTGCTCTAAGTGCCCGAAGTTGTTGACTATCGTTTGGAAAGGTTTTTCATAGTTTTTGGTGTCATTTGGGGGGCGTAAATTCATGATAGGACGGTTCATTTTAGCAGGATTAGCCTGTTTTGGATTAAATGGGGCCGCATATGCCTGCCCTGATTTTAACTTGCGTGCGGTTGAGGCGTATCTGGCCTCGGGTGCGCAGTTACGGTCGCCCAAGGCATTTAATGTGGTCGCGGGCGGTGAAAACTATGTATGGGATTGCCCAAATGTACGCCCGGATACCGATCAGGGGGCGGGGTATTTTACGTCGCAGCCAGATTTTTCGTTTGATCTATCTGGCATGGGTGGTCTGCGCCTGGTGATCAGTGCGATCAGCCAATGCGACAGTGCTTTGCTGATCAATACAGGGTCGGCCAGCTGGTTTTATGACGATGATGACAATGGCAATCTTGATCCCAAGATTGTGCTGACCCGTCCTGCCAATGGCCGGATTGATGTTTGGATGGGCACGTTTGACGGTGAATTTTGCAATGCGCGCCTAACGCTTGAGACTTTCGCACGTTAAGGTGCGGCCCTGTGAAGCTTGGTCAGGGCCGTCGTAAGATTATTGATCACACGTCTCACCTGGGGTTGGAAACGGGCTGTGTCGTGGCAGACAAGCCATTGGTCATGCGTCAACTCAGCGATGTCAGTTATTTTGGTCAGGGACGTATCGTCGCCGATGAATGTGGGCAAAAGTGCTGTGCCTTGTCCTGCGCGCGCAAGGTCCAGCGCGTTGCGCGGCGCGCTAACGCTCAGGCGGCCTGGTTGATCAGCAAGCCATTTTGCAGACGGGGTTTGGCCGCTGACCTTAATCCAAGGCAGATCAGGGGCGCATGCGTATCCTGCGAAATGCACTTGCCCCACTTTGCGGCCTGCAAGTCCAATGTCTTGGGGGCGATGGTTGCGCAGCCCGATCACGGCCTCGCGTCGTGCGATGTCAAGATTATGGTCGGCGGCGATGAAGTGAAGTTGGATGTCTTCGGTGGCAATCTGTCCGACTTGCGCGCACAGCCATTGTGTCATCCACGATCCGGCTGATATTTTGACAATCGGCTGCCTTGGTTGAAGTATTGGATCAAGTGTTGCCTCTACGGCATTGATTTGTTAGAGTAATCTTTCACCATCAGGCGTCAGTATATATCCCCTTGGCAGACGTTGGAAAAGGTCAAGGCCGGTGGATTCCTCAAGTGCCAGCATGCGCCGCCCCAGTGTTGGCGGGCTTTTTGCTGTGGCTTTGGCGGCAGCATGCAAGCCACCATGGCGTGCCACAGCCAGAAACAGGCGTAGATCATCCCAATCGAATTTTGTTTCATTCATGAAATGAACATTACATGTAAATCCATATTAAGTCGATCCGTCTTGCGCCACCCTTTGGGCACACCAAAGAGGAGAGAATTCATGAAGTTATCTGGAAAAGAAATTGCTCCGCTGGGGCTTGGATGCTGGCCGATTGGCGGTGAAATGTACCGTGATGGTCAGACAGTCGGCTATTCGCGCAGCAATGATGCAGAATCGTTGCGCACGATCCATGCCGCACTTGACCACGGCGTTATTCTGTTTGACACCGCCCAAGCTTATGGCGCGGGTCATTCAGAGCGTTTGCTGGGGCAGGCGCTGAAGGGGCGCGAGGCGGTTATCGTCAGCAAATTCGGCATCGCGATTGATGAGGCAGACAAGGCATTGCTTGGCGCGCAGCTTGCGCCAGATGCCATTCGGGCCAGTATTGATGACAGTTTGCGCCGCTTGGAGCGTGACCACATTGATGTGATGCTGTTACATCTGAATGACCTTGATATTCCTGATGCCGCAGACGTTTTTGCAGTGTTGTCAGAGGCTGTCGCGGCCGGAAAAGTGGGGTCCTTCGGATGGAGCACTGATTTTCCTGACCGCGCCCGTGCGTTTGCCCCGCTTCCGGGGTTTTCTTGCGTCGAACATGCGATGAACCTTTATTTTGATGCACCATCCATGCAGGAAGTGGTCGCAGATATCGGGGTGACCGCTTTGATCCGCTCGCCTTTGGCGATGGGAATGCTGACGGGGAAGTATGGTGCGGATGTTGTGTTGCCATCTGACGATGTGCGCGCAACTGATGAACCTTGGCGCGACTATTTCAAGGATGGAAAAGCCAAGGCGGAACACATTGCGATATTGGATGCTGTGCGGGAATTGTTACAGACGGGTGGTCGCACGTTGACCCAAGGGGCGCTTTGCTGGCTTTGGGGTAAACGGGCCGAGAACGTGCCGGTGCCGGGCGCACGCACTGTGGCGCAGATGGTCGATAACGCCGGCGCCTTGGCCTTTGGCGCGTTGCCTGTAAATGTGATGGACGAGATCGAGGCGTTGATTGGCCAACCTGAGACTGCACTGCAGGCACTGCATGCGGTGCGGCGGGCACCGGAAGGAGAAGCGCGGGCGCGGTAGATGTCTTTCGGATAGACAAAAGCAAAAAGGCCGCCCCGATGATAAGGGGCGGCCTTTCGATTTGGTCGTGAGAAGCGTGTTTATTCTTCTTCGCTTTCTGCAGGTGCCTCTTCCTCGGTCGCGACACCGGCAGATTCTGCCAGTTCGTCGTCCTCGGATGCGGCCGCGCCGATATCGTCAAAGAGCTCTTGAATTTCGAATTCAGCAGCGGCTTCTTCTTCGGCGGCCAGTTCGGCGATGGATTTGCCAGCGGCCTGAAGTTCTGCTTCTTCAACAGAACGTGCGACGTTCATGGTGATCGTGGCTTCGACTTCTGGGTGCAGACGCACGGACAGATCATGCAGGCCAAGGTCTTTGATCGGTGCGATCAGGGAAACCTGCTTTTTGTCGAGGCTGAAGCCTTCGGCAGTTGCCGCCTCAGCCGCGTCACGTGGTGTGACAGAACCATAAAGCGAACCTGCATCCGACGCAGAGCGAATCACGATGAACTGCTGGCCATCCAATTTCGCGGCCATTGCTTCGGCCTCTTTCTTGGTTTCCAGGTTGCGTGCTTCCATCTGCGCTTTTTCAGCTTCAAAGCGGGCCAGGTTGGTTGCGTTCACACGCAGCGCTTTGCCTTGTGGCAGAAGAAAGTTACGTGCGTAGCCTTCTTTGACCGACACAACTTCGCCCATCTGACCAAGCTTTGCGACGCGTTCAAGTAGGATGATATCCATGTGGTATTCTCCTTACTTTACAGCGTATGGCAGCAGGGCAAGGAACCGGGCGCGTTTGATCGCACGGGCGAGCGCACGCTGGTTCTTGGCACCAACAGCTGTGATACGGGCGGGAACGATTTTGCCGCGCTCAGAGATGTAGCGCTGCAAAAGGCGGGTGTCTTTATAGTCGATCTTCGGGGCGTTATCGCCCTCAAACGGATCGGACTTGCGACGGCGGAAAAATGGTTTCGTAGCCATGACTTAGGTTCCTTTCCTGATCTGACTTAGCGGCGTTCGCGGCGGTCGCCACGTTCTTCGCGTTTCTGCATTTGAACCGAAGGGCCTTCTTCGTGTGCGTCGACCTTGATGGTCAGAACGCGCATGACGTCTTCGTGCAGACGCATCAGGCGCTCCATCTCCTGAATCGCAGGTGCAGGTGCATCCGTGCGCAGCAGGGCATAGTGGCCTTTGCGGTTTTTGTTGATCTTGTAGGCCATCGTTTTGACGCCCCAATATTCATTCTCGACCAGCTTGCCGCCGTTATCGGAAAGAACTGTGCCGAAGTGCTCAATCAGGCTTTCGGCTTGCGTGTTGGACAGGTCCTGACGCGCAATCATCACATGCTCATAAAGTGGCATGAGTGCTCCTATTCATCATGTTCGACGCATTTCATAGGACGGGGCTTTTTACATCCAACCACTCCCATCCACGAGAGACTGCGCAGTGAAAAACTTTGCGATTGGATGGGGCCTTATACAGCCGCGCGGGTCTGATGCAAGTGGGCTGTTGGTGATCTGTATCCGCGTTGGATTTTCGTAACCAAATCTTAACTTCTTCACGCCTGCGCCGCTTTTGTGCCCAGATATCCCGCCATTTTAATCAGGTGAAGTTTTAACGAGGGAGAAACTGACATGACTGACGTTGTGGACCCGGTCCAAGGCCGTGCTGGCAGCAAAGACTATGCGGCTGGCCCATCGCGGTTCGAGGTTGATGAAACCTACTGGGGCTTCATTATTCGCGGCAAAGACGGCCCCGGCCTGTCTGTCGCTATCCTACAAGGTCTGTCGATGTTCTTTGGCGCCTGCATGCTGGCCGTAGCTATTGGTCTGGTGATTGTCCCACAGATGATGACCGGGTCAGTTGATATGACTTTCCGTATCATGGCCGCTGTTTTCTTTCTGGCAACGGCTGCCTTTCTGCTGTGGTTCGGCACCCGCGGTGTCGAAACCGAGTTGCAGATTGACAATACGCTTGGCGAGGTGCGCGAAGTGCTGCGCAATCGCACTGGCAAATCCACGCTGATTGGGCGCTATGGTTATGACACCATCAATTCCATCTATCTGGATCGCAGCGCGGGTCGCCACAAGAATGAAGCGACGTTGATGCTGCGTTTTCGCAATTCCAACCAGCTTTTGCCTGTCGCCCGCGGGTCTATTCCCGCACTTGAAGCGCTGCGCAATCGTTTGGGGCAGGATCTGATCCTTGATTTGCACGAGCCCGGAAAAACCGGCCCGGCTTTGGTGGCCGACAATAGCGTCGCAGCCTAAACCTT
>CAYPVL010000023.1:0-24471 GCA_964414165.1 uncultured Cognatiyoonia sp. | reverse complement strand
TTTTCTTATTCTGATTGCGTCGCCGTCAGATCAGCGTTGATTTCAACTGTGAACCCAAGGTTGCTTTCGTCGGGCATGCTTTCGCCGATGTTGAAATCAAGCCGGTCCACCGCCGCAACGCCGTCCATTTGCCAGACCCCATCGGTTTCAATCAGATCGAATGCGAATTGCACAGGCACGCTTGCCCCTTTAATCGCGAGCCTTCCGTCGCTGACGTAGGTTGCCCCGCCGTCGTTTCGGATTGGCCCTGCGAAGGTCGCGGTGGGGAAGTCGTTGACGTTGAAAAAGTCTGCGCCCATCGCCTGATCTGTGACCGATCCAAGTGAGAGTGATCCGATTGCGATGGTCACTGTCACCTCTCCGCTTTGGTTGGCGGGATCAAAGGTAATGTCGGCGCTCCATTCGCTGAACGTGCCTGTGACTTCGGCCCCCAGTTGCAGGACTGTGATGGAAAGCGTACCGTTTTCAACTTCCCAGTTTGAATCCGCTTGGGCAAGCTTTGCGATGGCTGGCCCTTCTGCGCGCCCCTGATCTGTGGCCAGCGTCGCCCCACCGACCACAAGAAAGATCGCCGCTGCTGCGAGTGGCGCGCTTAAGGGGCTGCGGTGCGCGGCGACCTTAGGCACGTCTGATGTTCCGAACCACATTCGCCGCAAGGTTGCATCCTTGTCGATGAAGACGTGTTTGAGTGCTCCGGCGATATGCAGCAGGAGAGAGGCCACCATGACCTTGGTCATGATCCAGTGCAGTGATCCAAGCCTGTGCGCGAGTGCTTCGTTTTTCGGGATCAGCGGCAGGTCTTGCCCAAAAGGCCACCAGATTGGTGCAAAGCCCGTTGTGGCTGCATGATGCGTCCAGCCAGTCAGTGGCGCGATGACAAGTGAGCCGTAGAGCAGCCAATGCACGACCTCGGCCAAAAGCGTTTCGCCTTTACGGTCGGGGTGCAGATTGCCGGGCTTCACTTGGCTAATTGCCCAGAGAATGCGCAGGAGTGCGACAAAGAACACAGCCACCCCAAGTGTCTTATGCAGCGAGAATAGATAGGCCTTTTGCGCAAGCTGTGCGTTCGTTTCGTAAGGCAGTTTGTTGGCAATCGCCCCAAGCGGAATGATCGCAAGGATCAGTGCCGCAGTCAGCCAGTGGAAGGTTTTCGTGATACTGCCGTATTGGGTCTGCGTGTTGGAAAGGGCCATAATGTCTGTCCTTGATCGGGTTAGCGCAAGATAACGTGCCTTGGCCTGCATGGGAAATCCCATGCTGGTGCAGATGACTTGTGCGTTTGTGTGCCAGCGTTTAAGCAAACGCAAAAGACGGACATGGGGTATATGAAGATGCGGGCATTTGTATTTCCGGGGCAGGGGGCGCAGGCGATTGGTATGGGCCGCGCTTTGGCCGAAGCTTATCCAGCCGCGCAGGCTGTTTTCGACGAAGTTGATGACGCTTTGGGCGAAAAGCTGTCGGCGATGATCTGGGAAGGCGACATTGCTGATTTGACCCTGACCCGCAATGCCCAGCCTGCATTGATGGCGTCATCCCTTGCCACGCTTCGCGCGATGGAGGCCGAAGGGCTGCCGCCCGGATCATTCAATTTTGTGGCTGGCCATTCCTTGGGTGAATATGCCGCCCTTGCTGCTGCGAATGCTTTGGGCATTGCTGACACCGCCCGGTTGCTTCGTGTGCGCGGTGAAGCGATGCAGGAAGCCGTACCTGTTGGCGTTGGTGCGATGGCAGTTTTGCTGGGCCTTGATCTGGACGGTGCCCGCGCTGTTGCAGCTGAGGCTGCGCAGGGCGAGGTGTGTGAGGCGGCCAATGACAATGACCCCGCACAGGTCGTCGTGTCGGGGCACAAGGACGCGGTTGAGCGGGCCTTGGTTATTGCCAAGGAAAAGGGTGCCAAGCGTGCGATGTTGCTGCCTGTCAGTGCGCCGTTCCATTGCGCTTTGATGGCCCCAGCCGCTGCGCGCATGGCGGAGGCTTTGACAGCGGTTGAGATCAAAACCCCCGATGTGCCGCTTATTGCCAACGTCACCGCCGCTGCGGTGAATGATCCAGCCGACATCCGTGATTTGCTTGTGAAGCAAGTCACAGGATCGGTGCGCTGGCGCGAGTCGGTGCAGTGGATGGCCGAAAATGGCGTGACCGAGACAGTTGAAGTGGGCGCGGGCAAGGCCCTGACCGGCATGATCCGGCGCATTCATAAAGATATGGTGACAGCAAATGTTGCGACCCCGGATGATGTGGTCGCGGCAGTTGCTGCGATGAAAGGATAGGCGGGCAGATTGCCCACCCTACGGAGGATATGATGTTTGATTTAAGCGGAAAGACGGCGCTGATTACGGGTGCTTCTGGTGGCATTGGTGGCGATATCGCCAAGGCCTTGCATAAGGCTGGCGCGACTGTGGGCCTTTCTGGTACGCGGGTTGAGCCGCTTGAGGCTTTGGCCGCAGAGCTTGGCGACCGTGCCCACGTGCTGCCCTGTAACCTGGGCGATGCCGAGGCTGTCACCGCTTTGCCAAAGCAGGCGGCCGAGGCGATGGGATCGGTTGATATTCTGGTCAACAACGCCGGGATTACCCGCGATAACCTGTTTATGCGCATGTCTGATGACGAATGGGCCAGCGTTCTGGATGTGAACCTGACCTCCACGATGCGCCTGTGTAAGGGCGTTATTCGCGGCATGATGAAGGCCCGTTGGGGTCGGATTGTGAATATCTCATCCGTGGTAGGCGCGACCGGCAACCCCGGTCAGGCCAATTATGCGGCGTCCAAGGCCGGTATGGTGGGCATGTCAAAATCAATTGCTTATGAGGTTGCAAGCCGGGGCATTACGGTGAATTGCGTCGCACCCGGCTTTATCACCACGGCGATGACTGAAAAGCTGACGGATGATCAGAAGTCTGGCATTTTGGGGCAGGTGCCTGCCGGTCGTATGGGCGATCCGGGTGAAATTGCGGCAGCTGTTTTGTACCTTTCCAGCCAAGAAGCCGCTTATGTGACAGGCAGCACCTTGCATGTGAACGGCGGGATGGCCATGTTCTCTTAACCTTACGGTGGGGAAGGACAAAGCGTTTGCGCTGACCAAATTCTCTGCTATAGGCCACGACAGAAGTGAAAACACCGCCCCTTGGGGTAACCACCTAGGCATAAACGCCAGTTAAGAACGTGAGGATTTGTCCATGAGCGACGTTGCAGACCGCGTACGCAAGATTGTTGTAGAGCATCTTAGTGTTGAAGAAGACAAAGTTGTCGAGGGCGCGTCCTTCATCGACGATCTGGGCGCAGACAGCCTTGATACAGTAGAGCTTGTTATGGCTTTCGAAGAAGAATTCGGGATCGAAATCCCTGATGACGCCGCTGAAACGATCCAGACGTTTGGCGATGCGGTCAAGTTTATCAACGGCGCATCATAAGCGTTATCGTTGAAAGTTATGCGAAACGGTGCCCCAGCGGGGCGCCGTTTTGCTTTTCGGACGCGTTCAACTGGCTTTTCTTGCAGCGGGTGCGGCTGTAAGCGGATCAATGACACCTGCCGTGTCATTTCGGTTCGCGCGCAATCTTTTGAATAGTTCTGCCCGCGTCATCATCCGATCAAACATGACGCCGCATTCTTTTGCGTTGTGCCATGCGATTTTCCCGGCAACCCACTCTCCGGCAAAGTAGAGCTTGATTGCGCCCTCATGATCTTCGCCAATCGCCCCGTGGTGGCTAAGCCGGCACCCAACACGGCTGATGTCGCGCAAGCGTCCGGGGTAATTATGTGCCCCGGTTGCGAAGCTGACTTTTTGATCGATTTGGATGCGTCTGGCGCGGCGGCGTTTTTGGCGGATCAGCCGGATGATCCGCCGCCCGATAAGGATAGTACACAGAAATCCAAGCAGCGGGATGCCAAATCTGAGGCTGATATCCCCAATAATTTTTGGCAACGTGCCAAGGCTTAGGCCAATCTGCTGGCTGTCAACGCCCTTTGCTGCGCTGCGTTGTTGAATGCCTGCGCCGTTGGTGCCGGTTTCTGCGTTTCTGCCACAAAAGAGCGGCTGCAAGATACGCCCTGTCGCCGTCAGAGTCTGCCTGATCTGGGGCGCTGCAAGTTGTCTGACAACCATGCTTGTGTCGACGTCTTGCGCCAATGCGATGCGTTTGGCGAAGGCGATTTGATTTTGAATAATTGCGATCTCGTCAGTGCTGATTTTACCCCGAAGCCTGTCCGGAACGGCGGCTGTATCAAGGAACAAAAGTTCGCTGGCCACCCGATTCACGTTCACTTTCATCAAAGCTGTATTTGGGTTTTCGACGGCGATTTCCATGGCTTCGTTCATGCGCCCCAATGTGTCATAGAGCCGGCAGTTATCCTGCGCTTGCGCGCTGATTGGTAAGGCAAATAGGAATATGGCTGTTAAGGGTAGAAGTCGCATCGGGCCGCTTTCAAGTGAACTGAAACAGTTTGGTCCACTGCGACTTAAAGTCCATTTAACGGGCCACGTTCTTTTTGGTCAAATGTGGTATGTATCGCGCCTATTCATGGATTTCTGGGTCTGCGCATTGGTGCAAGGAAGGATTACGTGGCACCGCGCGGGTGCTCTTGCCCCTGTCTGCCTGCCTGCGCTATGAGGGGCGGGAGCGGAATAATTTACTGGGGGCAGCAAAATGCGCCGTGTCGTGATTACAGGTCTTGGACTGGTTACACCTTTGGCCGATGGCGTTGAGGCGTCTTGGTCCCGTATACTGGATGGGCAATCCGGTGCCGGGCCGATTACCGGCTTTGATACAGAGGGCCTTGCCACCACTTACGCTTGCGAAGTGCCTTTGGGCGATGGGTCTGATGATACGTTTGATGCTGCCAAGTACATGGCCCCCAAAGAGCAGCGCAAGGTTGATACCTTTATTTTGTTTGGTGTGGCGGCGGCCCAGCAAGCTGTCGAGGATTCCGGTTGGATGCCAACCGAGGCTGAAGATCTGGAACGTACCGGCGTTCTGATCGGGTCGGGCATTGGTGGTTTGAATTCGATCGCGAATACGGCTGTCATGATGGAAGAAAAAGGCCCGCGCCGTGTGTCCCCTTTCTTTGTGCCTGGTGCTTTGATTAATTTGATCAGTGGTCAGGTGTCAATTCGTTACGGCTTTAAGGGTCCAAACCATTCGGTTGTGACCGCTTGTTCAACCGGTGCCCACGCCATTGGTGATGCGTCCCGTCTGATCCAGCATGGTGACGCGGATGTCATGATTGCCGGCGGTGCTGAGGCTGCCATTTGTAAGATCGGCATCGCGGGGTTCAATGCCTGTAAGGCCTTGTCGACGGGGCGTGCGGATGATCCGAAGACGGCGTCGCGCCCTTGGGACGAAGATCGTGATGGCTTTGTTATGGGCGAGGGTGCGGGCATTGTTGTGTTGGAAGAATACGAACATGCCAAAGCGCGCGGGGCCAAGATTTATGCCGAAGTGCTGGGTTATGGTCTGAGTGGCGATGCCCATCACATTACGGCCCCACCGCCGGATCATGAGGGTGCAGAGCGTGCGATGCGTGCTGCCTGTCGCAATGCCGGGATTGATCCAACGCAGATTGACTATGTGAATGCTCATGGGACCTCGACCATGGCGGATACCATTGAGTTGGGCGCGGTTGAACGCATGGTGGGCCCTGAGGCGGCTGCGAAGCTGACGATGTCGTCGACCAAGTCCGCTACGGGCCATTTGTTGGGGGCTGCTGGTGCGATTGAGGCGATTTTCTCGGTCCTTGCGATCCGCGATCAGGTCGCACCTCCAACGATCAATCTGGATAAGGTTGCGGTCGAGACGCAAGTTGATCTGTGTGCCAACAGCAAGCGCGCGCGCAAGATTGATATCGCCTTGTCCAATTCCTTTGGCTTTGGTGGTACCAACGCCAGTGTTGTTTTCGGGAAGGTCACTTAAATGTGGCGGCATATCGCATCGAATGCGCTGACGGTCTTTATCGTAGGTCTGTTTTTGATTGCGGGTGCCATTGCCTGGGGTGGTAAGCAATATGATGGCCCCGGTCCCTTGGCCGAGCCGATCTGTTTACGTGTTCCATCTGGGTCGAACATGTCGTCGGTCAGCAATAATCTGGAAGAACAGGGCGCGATTTCGAGTGCCCGGATTTTCCGTATTGGGTCTGACTATGCCGAAAAGTCCACACAGTTGAAGGCGGGCAGCTTTTTGGTGCCTGAGAAGGCCTCGATGGCCGAGATTGTGGATATTGTGACCCGTGGTGGCCAGAATACATGCGGGACCGAAGTGGTTTACCGTGTTGGTGTGAACCGCACGACTGTGCAGGTCCGCGAACTTGATCCTGTGTCGGGTGGCTTTGACCAGGTCGCGTCGTTCAATCCGGCCGAGGATGCTGTGCCCGAAGAATATACCGCCGTGCGCGACGAGTCTGACACGCAGTATCGCGTCGCGATTGCCGAGGGTGTGACCAGTTGGCAGGTTGTGGATGCGTTGAACCAGTTGGATGTACTGGATGGCGATATTCTGGGCGTGCCGCCCGAGGGGTCTTTGGCCCCCAATAGTTATTCCTTTACCCCCGGTTCGCCTGCGTCCGATATTGTTGCCAAGATGATCGTTGATCAGGCCCGTATTCTGGAAGACGCTTGGGCGAACCGTGTTGAAGGTTTGCCGCTGAACAGCCCGGAAGAGGCGCTGATTTTGGCAAGCATCATTGAAAAAGAGACGGCCGTAGCGGATGAGCGCCGTCAGGTTGCCAGTGTCTTTATCAACCGTTTGAACCAAGGCATGCGTCTGCAGACAGACCCGACCGTCATCTATGGCATTACCCGTGGTGAGGGTGTGTTGGGCCGTGGATTGCGTCAGAGTGAACTGCGCCGCCGCACCGACTGGAACACCTATGTGATCGAAGGTCTGCCGCCGACGCCCATTGCAAACCCCGGTGCAGAGGCGATCCGCGCCGCTTTGGACCCGGATTCGACCGAATATATCTTCTTTGTGGCTGATGGTACTGGCGGCCATGCCTTTGCGACCAATCTTGACGATCACAATCGCAACGTCGCGGTTTGGCGTCAGATTGAGGCTGAGCGCGCGGAAGCGGCTGAAAATAACTAAATCCTAAAGCAGGTTAACGAAAGGTTGCTGCCCCGCGCGGTGCCTTTCGTGCTTTCGTTGTTTCAAAAATCGCACCTGTGTATACCCAACCCATGCTGGAAAGTTACCTACGCCGGGAAGCAGAGTAGGTGGCGGGTCTCGACTGTCACGGGAGTTATTCCGACAGGCTGACTGACATGAAAACAAACGATAAGAGCGACGATCTTGATCCAAAACACCGGGTGAAGGAACTAAAGCTACTATTTCGCAGAGTAACCAGCGGGCTTAGTCAACATATTGAGGCCTTGAACGGCCAGTTGACCAAGGAAGATGCAACTGAACTGAAAGCTGAGATTCAAAAGCTTGAAGGGGTGCATTTGACCCTCGCGAAAGCCGAAGAGGCCTTTCATGAGAAATTCAAAGACAATGACGCGGACCTCGGTCCTGACTATGATGCCATCCGGGATCAGATCGGGCGGGCGCTTGATCGCATCCGTACCAACCCCGACCCAAGTTGCGTTCCTGAAGAGTTTGAATGACGAACAACTTATGGCCCTGTCCCATATCTGGGAGTTCTGGGCCATGGACCACCAGCGCCCGCCTGAGGGCGACTGGCGTCATTGGTTGATCCTTGGTGGTCGCGGCGCGGGCCAGCCCCCCCCCCGGGGGGAAGGGGGGCGGTGTAAGGTGGAGGGGGGGGGCCCCCCGGCCCCCCCGTGTGGCACCCCCATTGCCCTTGTGGGCGATACGTTTGATCAGGCCCGCGAGGTGATGATTTTTGGTGAGAGCGGCTTGATGTCGATTTCCCCTGCAGATCGTGGACCGAAGTGGATTGCGGGGCGCCGGATGCTGGTTTGGCCGAATGGGGCCGAGGCCCGTTTGTTTTCCGCCCAAGATCCAGAGATGCTGCGCGGCCCGCAGTTTGATGCCGCTTGGGTGGATGAGCTTGCCAAGTGGCGCTGGGGCCGCGAGGCTTGGGATATGCTACAATTTTGTATGCGTCTTGGCGCGCATCCGCAGGTTTGTATCACCACGACCCCGCGCGATGTGCCAGTGATCCGGGCGTTGGTCGCGCGCGATGATACTGCTGTGACCCACGCGACGACTTATGCCAATGCTGCCAATCTTGCGCCCAGTTTTCTGGACGAGATGCGCACCACATATGAAGGCACGCGGCAGGGCCGTGAGGAGTTGGGGGGCGAGTTGCTGACCGATACGCCGGGGGCGTTTTGGATACGACCGCAGCTTGCCCAATGCGTGATTGATCCGGTGCCGAAGATGGACCGGATTGTTGTCGCCGTTGATCCCCCGGCCAAGGCGAAGGGCACGTCGGATGAGTGTGGGATTATTGTTGCCGGTGTGGTGTTTGCCGAACGCCGTCAGGATTGGCGTGCGTATGTCTTGGAGGATGTCAGCCTTGCTGGTGCCTCTCCGCATGAGTGGGCAACGGCGGCGATTGAGGCGATGCAGATTTATGATGCGGATCGCTTGGTAGCAGAGGTCAATCAGGGTGGCGATATGGTGGGCGAGATTTTGCAGGCCGTTGATCCGACTGTGCCGTATCGCGCGGTCCATGCTACTGATTCCAAGATAACGCGGGCCGAGCCTGTGGCTGCTTTGTACGAACAAGGCCGTGTGTTTCATGCCCGTGGTCTGGCCGATCTTGAAGATCAGATGTGCCAGATGAGTTATGCCGGATATACCGGGCAGGGGTCGCCTGATCGCGTGGATGCGCTTGTCTGGGCTTTGTATGAGCTGATGATCCGCCCACCTAAGGCCCCAATGCCGCCACGGATTCGCAGCCTTTAACCTTTGATGAACCTTGCCGTGACGGTGCATTTTCATCGTCTTCATTTGTGCGGCTTAGATTGATTTTCGACGATCAGGGAGAATTGCATGTTTGACTTTCTAAAGCCCACCACGCCTGCGCCAGAGGCCAAGGCATCTGCCACCGGTCCGGTGGTGGCGTGGTCGACCCAGGGCCGTGTGGCCTGGACCCCGCGCGATGCCGCGTCGCTGATCCGGGCGGGCTTTTCGGGCAATCCAGTTGGCTTTCGTGCGGTGAAGCTGATTGCCGAGGCGGCGGCGGCATTGCCATTGCTCGTGCAGGATCGTGAGCGGCGTTATGATACCCATCCGGTGCAGGCTTTGCTGGCACGCCCCAATGCCGGGCAGGGTCGTGCGGAGTTGCTGGAGGCTTTGTTTGGTCAGCTGTTGTTGACCGGCAATGGCTATCTTGAGGCGGTTGCCGATGAAGGCTTGCCGGTTGAGATGCATGTTTTGCGCTCGGACCGGATGAAGTTGATCCCCGGTGCCGATGGCTGGCCTGTCGCGTATGAATATGCGGTGGGCAGCAAGAAGCATCGTTTTGCTGTTGGTGATGTTTCCCCGGTTTGTCATATCAAGTCGTTTCATCCCCAAGATGATCACTATGGCTTTTCCCCGATGCAGGCTGCGGCCAGTGCTGTGGATGTGCATAATGCGGCGTCACGCTGGTCGAAGGCTTTGCTGGACAATGCAGCCCGGCCTTCGGGCGCGATTGTTTATCGTGGGGCGGATGGTCAGGCGTCTATGTCTGAGGATCAGTATTCAAGACTGGTCGATGAGATGGAGAGCCAGCATCAGGGGGCCAAGAATGCGGGCCGTCCGATGTTGCTGGAGGGTGGTCTTGATTGGAAGCCGATGGGTTTCTCGCCCTCTGATATGGAGTTTCAGAAGACCAAGGAAGCTGCCGCGCGTGAGATTTCAGTCGCATATGGCGTGCCGCCGATGTTGCTAGGGATTCCAGGGGATGCGACTTATGCCAATTATCAAGAGGCAAACCGTGCGTTTTATCGCCTGACTGTACTGCCTTTGGCCACAAGGGTGGTGAGTGCGATTGCCGATTGGTTGTCGGATTATGCCGGTGAGCGGGTCGAGCTGCGCCCTGATCTGGATCAGATCCCCGCTTTGGCGACAGAGCGTGATGCGCAATGGCGCCGCGTGTCGGATGCCACGTTCCTATCAGCGGCGGAAAAGCGCAATTTGCTGGGCTTACCAGCGTTGGAGGTGGGCGATGAATGAGAAGATTGTCGACATACGCGGCCAGCGTCATGTGCCGCCACCTGCGACCGATTTCTGGTTTGCACAAGTTGATAACCGCCTTGAGCGCATTGAGATGATGGTGCGCAAGCTTGAGTGGCAGGTATTGCTTGTTGTCTGCGTGTGCACCGGTGGTTTCATTCTTGAATTAATTAGCATTTTCAGAGGGTAACGTGATGGAGTTAGAGCATAAATTTTGCTGCTTGGGTGATGAGGTTACCGTGTCCGATGGCACTGTGATTGCGGGATATGCATCCCTTTTTGATTGCAAAGATCAGGGCGGTGATGTTGTTACCAAGGGCGCCTATGCGGCGTCGCTTGACCGTGTCGCGAAGGCTGCGGGCAGTGTGAAGATGCTTTGGCAGCATGACCCGGCCCAGCCCATCGGGGTGTGGGACGAGGTCCGCGAGGATGCCAAGGGCCTTTGGGTCAAGGGCCGTATTCTGACGGAAGTTGCCAAGGGCCGTGATGTCGCCGCTTTGATTGCGGCGGGCGCGATTGATGGGTTGTCCATCGGATATCGCGCCGTGAAGGCGGCAAAGAATGACAAAGGTGGACGCCTTTTGTCTGAGCTGGAACTTTGGGAGGTGTCTTTGGTCACATTCCCGATGCTTCCTGATGCGCGGGTGGCGGGCAAGGGCGATGACCCTGCCGAGGCCAGTCTGCGCGAATTGGCGGCGGTTTTTGAGGATGCCACCCGCGTACTTACGCACCGCTAACCACCACTATTGAGGATCACACATGATAGTACCCGAGGGCATTTCTCGGGCCGGGAAAGCTATGGCTCCGGCTGAGGACCTGAAATCCGCGATTGGCGGTTTCATGAATGAATTCAAGACCTTTTCTACCGGCATTCACGCCACTTTGCAACGACAGGAAGACCGCATGAACAAATTGGATCGCAAGACAATGATGGCCCGCCGCCCCGAACTGGGTGCCGCTGCCGAAATGGACGCCCCGCATCAGAAGGCCTTTGCTGCTTACTTGCGGTCCGGTGATGACGATGGCCTACGCGGTCTTGAGCTTGAGGGTAAGGCGATGTCGTCTGCGGTCGCTGCTGATGGTGGCTATTTGGTTGACCCGCAGACCGCTGACACGATCAAATCGACTTTGTCCTCTACAGCTTCGATCCGTGCGATTGCCAATGTCGTCAATGTTGATGCGACGTCGTTTGATGTGCTGGTTGATCACGCTGATATTGGCGCTGGTTGGGCATCTGAAACCGGGACTTTGCCTGAGACTGACAGTCCGCAGATTGATCGCATTACGATTGCTTTGCATGAATTGTCTGCGTTACCCAAAGCGTCCCAACGCTTGCTTGATGACAGCGCGTTCGACATCGAAAGCTGGTTGGCTGAGCGTATTGCCAATAAGTTTGCCCGTTCCGAGGCGTCGGCTTTTGTATCCGGCGATGGTGTTGAGAAGCCAAATGGTTTTCTGAATGCCCCGATGGTCGCCAATGATTCCTGGACTTGGGGAAGCCTTGGCTATGTTCCGACTGGTGCTGATGGCGAATTGGATGGCCCTGAGAAGATCATTGATCTGGTCTATGCGTTGCCCGCCGAATACCGCGCTGGTGCGACCTTTGTGCTGAATTCCCGCACCGTCAGCGCTTTGCGTCAGTTGAAGGATAGCGATGGCCGTTTCCTTTGGGCTGATGGGTTGGCTGCGGGCGAGCCTGCACGTCTGCTAGGTTACCCGGTTCTGATTGCCGAGGATATGCCCGATATTGGTAGCGATGCTGCTGCCATTGCTTTTGGTGATTTTACCGCAGGTTACACCATTGCTGAACGCCCTGATCTGCGCGTCCTGCGCGATCCGTTTTCGGCGAAACCGCATGTTCTGTTCTACGCCACCAAGCGCGTGGGTGGCGGTGTCAGTGATTATGCGGCGATCAAGCTGCTGAAGTTCTCTGTAAGCTAACCGATCCCAAAGATAGGGGCGGGGCGTCAAAACGGCCCTCGTCCTTATGCCCCCGGGCGCGCAGCCCTGCTGGCACCGGTTGTCCAGCTGCTTCCTTCCGTCCGAGCAATCGGGGCTGGCGGGAACCTTGCGTGTCCGGGTTCTAAATCAGCCCAAAATGCGGAGTACTTCCATGATGTTAGTCGAGTTGACCACGGTCCCGCAGGAGGCCATTCCACTGGCCGCCTTTAAGGATCATCTGCGCCTGGGGTCTGGCTTTGCTGAGGGCGACTTGCAGGACACAGTGCTGGAAACCTATCTGCGTGCTGCTATGGCCGCGATTGAGGCCCGCACCGGCAAGGTGCTGGTAGAGCGGATGTTTAGTTGGGTCTTGACCCAGTGGCGTGATCCCAACCGTCAGCCTTTGCCTTTGGCCCCGGTCAGCGCTGTTGTGTATATCATTCGTGTGGATCGCAACGGGGATGAGACCGTCGCCGCTGACACTTGGACCCTTGCCCCTGACATGCAGCGTCCTGTCTTAGGTGGCAGCCTGCCTGCTATTCCCAGCGATGGTCACGTCCGCCTTGAGCTGCTTGCAGGCTTTGGCCCTGACTGGTCGGATATCCCGGCTGATCTTGCCCATGCCTGTATTATGCTCGCTGCCCATTATTATGAGCATCGCACCGATACGGTGACCATGCAGCAAAGCTTTCCGTTTGGGGTTTCTGCCCTGATCGAGCCTTACCGCACTGTCCGCCTGTTTATGGGTGGCCGGTCATGACGTTGCCGCAACTGAACCGCAAGCTGGTTTTGCAAGAACCGGTGCGCGTTGCCGATGATGCCGGTGGCTATGTCGTCAACTGGCAGCCCCTTGGCACCCTTTGGGCCGAGATTAAGCCCGGATCGGGCCGTGAGGTTGCCGCCCATAATCTGCCCCGCAGCCGTGTGCCATTGCGTATTGTTGTGCGCTCTGCCCCGATGGGCGCATCCCAGCGCCCCGTGCCCGGTCAGCGCTTTGTTGAGGGCACCCGTATCTACGAGATTACCGCTGTCACGGAAGTGGATCGTTTGACCCGCTTTTTGACCTGCTTTGCCGAAGAGGAGGTGACCACATGACCTATGCTTTGGCAGGCCCCTTGCAAGCGGCGGTTTTTCAAAAGCTGTTCACCGATCCGGCATTGACCGCATTGGTTGGTCCACATGTTTTTGATGCTTTGCCCCACGGCGATGTGCCGTCTTTGTACGTGGCTTTGGGCCCCGAAAAGGTGCGCGATGCTTCAGACGTGACGGGCGGCGGTGCTTTGCATGAATTCACTGTCTCTGTCGTCAGTGACAGCGCTGGCTTTGCTGATGCCAAGCAGGCTGCGGGCCTTGTGTCTGACAGTCTGGTCGGTGCTGCTTTGGAGTTGTCCCGTGGTGCGCTTGTCAGCCTCAATTTCTTCAAGGCTGCCGCCGCCCGCGTTGGCACCGGCGATACCCGCCGCATTGATTTGTTTTTCCGCGCCCGTGTCTGCGATGCGCCATTAACCCCCACAATTTAAGGAGTGACAGCGATGGCTGCTCAGAACGGAAAAGACCTGTTGGTCAAGATTGACATGACCGGGACTGGTGCCTTTGAAACGGCTGCGGGTTTGCGTGCGACGCGGATCAGTTTCAATGCTGAAACTGTCGATGTTACCAATATGGAAAGTGCTGATGGTTGGCGCGAGTTGCTGGCCGGTGCCGGTGTGAAGACCGCCAGTATTTCCGGGTCTGGTGTGTTCAAGGATACCGCAACCGATGGCCGCGTGCGTCAGATATTCTTTGATGGCGAGATCCCGAATTTTCAAGTGATCATCCCGGATTTTGGCACGATTGAAGGGGCGTTTCAGATTGCCTCGATTGAATATGCGGGCACGTTTGATGGAGAGGCGACTTATGAGATGTCGCTATCGTCGGCTGGTGCCTTGTCCTTTGCGGCGCTGATCTGATGGTGAACCCGCTGGCGGGCGAAGTGTCGGTCGTCATTGATGGCACGCCCCATGTTTGCAAGCTGACTTTGGGTGCCTTGGCCGAGCTTGAGGCGCAGTTGGATGAGCCGTCATTGGTCGCTTTGGTACAGCGCTTTGAAGGCGGGGATTATGCGGGGCGCGATGTTATGGCTTTGATCGTCGCGGGCCTGCGCGGTGGTGGCTGGCAGGGCACGGCGCAGGATTTGCTCACGGCTGAGATTGCCGGTGGCCCCGTGGGTGCAGCGCAGGTTGCTGCCACGCTTCTGGCCCGTGCCTTTACGCCGCCCGCATGAGTGGTTTGGATTGGCCCGCTTTGATGAAGGCCGGGATGGGCGGTTTACGCCTGACCCCGGATCAGTTCTGGCGTCTGACCCCGGCGGAGTTGGCTTTGATGCTGGGTCTTGCCGATGCACCTGTGCCGCTTGGTCGTGCCCGCTTGGATACTTTGCGTGCCCAGTACCCGGATCCTGAAAGGATGAATGATGGATGATATTGACCAGATTGATGCGCTTGATGCGGATGTTGCTGCACTAGAGCGCACGTTGGGCGATGCGAGCGCTGTTGCCCGTGCTTTTGATAGTCAGTTGCGCGGTGTGCAGGCCAGTTTGGCTGATACAACCCGCGATCTAGGCAACCTTGAGCGTGGCTTTTCGGGTGGCTTGCGCAAGGCTTTCGATGGGTTGGCCTTTGATGGGCTGAAGCTGTCTGATGCCTTGGGTGTTGTCGCCAAGGCGATGTCTAACACCGTTTACAACAACGCGATTTCCCCGGTGACGGATCATTTGGGTGGCTTGCTTGCGAGCGGCGTCAATTCGGTTGTGTCCGGCCTGATGCCATTTGCAGATGGCGGCACCTTCTCGCAAGGGCGCGTCATGCCCTTTGCACGGGGTGGCGTCGTGTCTGGCCCAACGACCTTTCCGATGCGCGGCGGCACCGGGTTGATGGGCGAGGCGGGGCCCGAGGCGATCATGCCGCTTGCCCGTGGTGCTGATGGCAAGCTGGGCGTGCGTGGGGGCGGTGGTGGTTCGGTGAACGTCACGATGAATATCACCACGCCCGATGCGCAGAGTTTTCAGCGCTCGCAAGGGCAGATTGCCGCGCAGATGTCGCGCGTTTTGGGCCGTGGTCAACGGAACCGGTAGGGAGAATAGCAGATGTCATTTCACGAAGTGCGGTTTCCTGCGTCTTTAAGTTTCGGCGCAATCGGTGGACCAGAGCGGCGGACCGAGATTGTGACCCTTGCCAATGGTTTTGAAGAGCGTAACACGCCCTGGGCCCATTCGCGCAGGCGTTATGATGCGGGGATGGGACTGCGGTCGCTGGATGACATGGCCTTGCTTGTGTCATTCTTTGAAGCCCGTCAGGGGCAGCTCTTTGGGTTTCGCTGGAAGGATTGGGGCGACTTTAAGTCTTGCGCCCCTGATGCAGAACCTACGCCGCAGGATCAGCTACTGGGTGTTGCGGATGGTGCGATAAATACATTTGCTTTGCGCAAAGAATACGCGTCAGGCGACCAGTCCTATACCCGCATGATCGCAAAACCTGTTGATGGATCCGTCCGTATCTCCGTGGATAAGGCTGAGGTTGTTGAGCCCGCAGATTATACCGTTGATAGCACTAAGGGCCTTATTCAGTTCACAAACCCGCCAAGCAATGGTGCCGAAATTCGTGCAGGCTTTGAATTTGATGTACCTGTCCGCTTTGATGCGGACCGCATTCATACCTCTGTGAGCAGCTTTCAGGCTGGTGAGGCCCCAAGCGTGCCTGTGGTGGAGGTCCGCGTATGAGTATTGCTGATTTTTATGCCCATATGGCGACCGGGCAGACCCATGTGTGTCAGGCTTGGATGATCCGGCGCATAGACGGTAATGTTTATGGCTTTACGGATCATGACCGGCCGCTGGTCTTTGATGGTGTGACGTTTCTGGCAGATAGCGGGATGTCTGCCAGCGCTTTGGCCACTTCGACCGGGTTGTCGGTGGATAATGCTGAAGCGGTTGGGCTTTTGCAGTCTTCGGTTCTTGATCCCGACGACATTGCCGCTGGTCGCTTTGACGGGGCCGAGGTCGTTAACTGGTTGGTTCAGTGGGATAATGTTGCCGCCCGTAAGGTTAAGTTTCGCGGAACTATTGGTGAAATCACCCGCAAAGCCGGGGCCTTTGAGGCCGAGTTGCGGGGGCTGACGGATCGCCTGAACCAACCAATGGGGAAGAGTTTTCTGAAGAATTGTACCGCTTTGCTGGGTGATGCAGCCTGTGGTTTTGATACGGCTGATCCGGCTTACCGGGCCGAGGCGGTGGTGCAAAGCGTGGCCGAGGGTGTTTTGGAGCTTCAATCCGCCGGGTATCAGGAAAGCTGGTTCACCCATGGGCGTTTGATTGTGTTGGATGGCGCGGGCGTCGGCCTTGTTGGTGCGATCAAGCATGACCGTATGCAGGGGGCTATGCGTGAATTGACCCTGTGGGAGCCTTTGGCAGGACTTGCCGTGGGCGATACGGTGCAGATTGATGCGGGTTGCGACAAACGTGCGGCGACCTGTCGCGAGAAGTTCAACAACTTTATCAACTTCGCAGGCTTCCCCCATATCCCCGGTGATGATTGGCTTGCAAGCGTGCCCCGGTCCGGCGCGGGTGCCGATGGCGGGAGTATGCAGGGGTGAGCGTTGTCGTGGCCGAAGCCCGGCGCTGGATTGGGACACCTTATGTGCATCAGGCGTCAGTTCTTGGGGCCGGATGCGATTGTCTGGGCCTGATCCGGGGTGTTTGGCGCGCGTTGCACGGATCAGAGCCTGAGGCCGTGCCAGCCTATACCGCCGACTGGTCAGAGCCGCAGGGGGCAGAGGTCCTTTTTGCCGCTGCCTTGCGCCATATGCGCGCTGAACATGGTGCTTGGTCGCCGGGGCAGGTTTTGCTGTTTCGCATGCGGGACGGCGGTGTTGCCAAACATCTGGGCGTGCTGGCCGATCAGACCTTTATTCACGCCTACACGGGCCACGGTGTGCTTGAAAGCCCGCTTTCTGCCCCTTGGCGTCGCCGTGTGGTGGCGCGTTTTTCGATGACAAAGGAATAAGCGCATGGCGACGATTGTATTATCTGCGGCAGGAATGGCGCTGGGCGGCGCAGCGGGCGGAACGGTGCTTGGCCTGTCGATGGCCACTGTAGGCCGCGCAGCTGGTGCGACCTTGGGTCGAATGATTGACCAGCGCATCTTGGGCGCGGGGTCTGATCCGGTTGAAGTGGGGCGTGTCGATCGCTTTCGCCTCACGGGTGCCAGCGAAGGTGCCGCTGTTGGTCAGGTTTTTGGACGGATGCGTATGGCCGGGCAGGTGATCTGGGCAACCCGCTTTCTTGAAACTTCGACCACGACGGGGGGCGGCAAAGGCGCGGGCCCAAAGCAAAGCGCGACCGAGTATAGCTATTCGGTCAGTCTGGCCATTGCGCTTTGTGAGGGTGAGATCACCCGCGTGGGCCGCGTTTGGGCAGATGGCATCGAGGTCGCCATCGATACGCTGAACATGCGTGTCTATAAAGGTGATCCGTCCCAGGCCCCTGATCCCAAGATTGTCGCTGTTGAAGGCGCGGCCCCGGCCTATCGGGGGCTCGCGTATGTCGTTCTTGAGGATCTGTCGCTTGAGCCGTTCTTTAATCGTGTGCCACAGTTTACTTTTGAGGTGATGCGCCCGGCGGAACCCGATAGTGCGGATGATCTGAACGATATGGCCCGCCAAGTGCAAGGTGTCTGCATCATTCCGGGTACAGGCGAATATGCCCTTGCCACAAGCCCCGCATATCTTGACGCAGGTTTTGGTGAACGCCTTGCGATCAACGTCAATTCGCCGCGTGGTGGCACGGATTATGCCAATGCGATGGATGCTTTAAGTGAAGAGCTTCCCAATTGTGCGTCGGGCGTTTTGGTCGTGTCGTGGTTTGGGTCTGATCTGCGCTGTGGCGATTGCGAAATTGCCCCGAAGGTCGAACAGAAGGATGCGGATGCCGAAGGCATGCCTTGGGTTGTTTCAGGCACGACCCGTGCGATGGCAGACCGCGTTCCACTTGATGATGACCGCCCTGTCTATGGTGGCACGCCAGCAGATGCCGCTGTGGTTGAAGCCTTGGTCGATATGCGTGCCCGTGGCGTGCGTCCGGTCTTTTACCCATTCATATTGATGACGCAGATGGCCGCCAATGACTTGCCCAATCCGTGGGGCGCGGGCACGCAGGCGGCTTTGCCTTGGCGGGGGCGCATTACGACAGACAAGGCTCCGGGGCAGCCCGGAACAACTGATGCGACTGCCGCCGCCGCCACAGAGATTGCGGCGTTTATGGGCACAGCGTCGGTCAGTGATTTTGCGATCAATGGAACAAAGGTGCAGTATTCCGGGCCGGATGAGTGGCGCTATCGACGTTTTATTTTGCACTATGCCCACTTGTGTGTGGCTGCGGGCGGTGTGTCGGCCTTTTGTATTGGCTCGGAAATGCGTGCGTTGACCCAGATCAGAGGGGCAGGCGGCACGTTCCCGGCGGTAGAGGCCTTGCGGACCTTGGCCGCAGAGGTCCGCGGGATTTTGGGCCCTGATACTGTGATTACCTATGCCGCTGACTGGTCCGAATATCATGGCTATCAGCCTGCTGGTACCGCCGACAAGCTGTTCCATCTTGACCCCCTTTGGGCCGATCCGAATATCGATGTGATTGGCATTGATAACTATATGCCCCTGTCTGATTGGCGCGATGGAGAGACCCATGCGGATGCAGCATGGGAAAGCATTTATAATCTTGATTATCTGCGCGCGAATGTTGCGGGCGGGGAGGGGTATGATTGGTATTACCCATCGCCAGAGGCCCGCGATGATCAAATCAGAACCTCAATTACAGATGGCGACGGAGAGCCTTGGGTTTGGCGCTACAAGGATATCGTGGGCTGGTGGTCCAATCCACATCATGACCGTATTGGCGGTGCGCGCAGTGCGGCCCCGACCCCTTGGGTGCCCGAAAGCAAACCGATCTGGTTTACTGAATTTGGTTGTGCGGCCATCGAAAAGGGCACGAACCAACCCAATAAGTTCCTTGATCCCAAATCATCTGAATCCCAACTGCCCCATTATTCCAACGGGATGCGTGATGATTTTATGCAGATGCAGTACCTGCGCGCGATGTGGGGTCACTATAGCGATGCGGGAAATAACCCTGTGTCGTCGGTCTATGGCGCGCCGATGCTTGATCTGTCGCGCATGCATGTCTGGGCGTGGGACGTACGCCCGTTTCCCTTCTTTCCGGCCAATAGTGCCCTCTGGTCGGATGGGGACAACTATGCCCGTGGGCATTGGCTGAACGGTCGGGCGACGGCGCGCACGCTGGCATCCGTGATTGCAGAGCTTTGCGCGCGCGCGGGTGTGACGGATATTGATGTCAGCCGTGTTTACGGCGTTGTGCGGGGGTATCAGCTGGCCGATATCAGCACAGGGCGCGCAGCTTTGCAGCCTTTGCTTGTGGCTTATGGTGTCGAAGCTGTCGAACGTGATGGCGCACTGGTGTTTGCGAACCGCACAGGGCGCGCTGATTGGACCCTTGATCCAACGGATCTGGCCTATGATCCTGAGAAAGAGACCGATGTCATCCACACCCGTGCTCCCGCAGCCGAGATTGCGGGCCGTGTGCAGGTTGGGTACCTGAATGCAGATGGTGATTATGAGGCAGCGGTGGCCGAAACCCTGCATCCGGGGGATCCATCCCTCACAGTGTCCCGGTCCGAGTTTCCACTTGCCCTGACCCGTGCAGAGGGCGCGCGGGTTGTGGATCGTTGGATCCACGAAGTCCGCGTTGCCAAGGACAGTGTGACCTTTGCTTTGCCCCCCTCCCGTGCAGAGCTTGGAACAGGGGATACGGTGCAGTTGCGGGGCGATCTGTTCCGTATTGACCGCGTCGAAGAGGCGGGCTTGCGTCTGGTTGAGGCCACACGGGTTGCCCCCGAAATCTACCGCGCGGCGGAACGCTATGAAGAAGGGGCGAACCTCAAGCCTATTGCGGTGCCGACGCCTGTCGAGATGCTGTTTCTGGATTTGCCCTTGCTGACGGGGGACGAAGCCCCGCAATCACCCTATGTTGCTGCGACGGCACGGCCGTGGCCGGGGGCTATCGGGCTTTATGCCTCTCCCACCGATAGCAATTATGCGTTGCAAGCAGTGATAAAGCAGAAGGCCGTGATTGGCCAAACCCTGACGCCGCTGCGCGCTGGGCGCGCGGGACTTTGGGACCGGCAGGCGGGCGTCGCGCTCAAGTTGGTGGATGGCAGTTTAAGCAGTGCAAGCGCGAATGATCTGTTCGCCGGGGCAAACATGATAGCGATTGGTGATGGCACGGCGGGAAACTGGGAATTGATCCAATTCGCAAATGCAGCCCCCATCGCGTTGCGAACCTATGAACTGGGCCAGTTCTTACGCGGGCAGGCGGGCAGTGATGCCCTGATCCCTGCGGTTTGGCCTGCAGGATCGCTTGTGGTTGTGATGAATGGCACGCCTGCGCAGATCACTGTGCCCACAGCGTCGCGTGGCGTGCCCCGCCACGACCGCTATGGGCCGCGGAAACGCCCGGTGAGTGATCCCAGCTATCGCCATGTCGTGCACCAGTTTGAAGGGGCAGGATATCGCCCTTACCGGGTGGCGCATTTGAAGGCGACGGACGGGGGCGATGAGGTCACGTTTCGTTGGGTCCGGCGCACACGCGTAGATGGTGATATCTGGGGGGCTGGTGATGTGCCACTGGGTGAAGAGGCCGAGGCCTACCGGGTGCAGGTTGTCGTGAACGGTTCTATTCAGCGCGAAGTGACGGTGAATAGCCCTGCATGGACCTACACCGATGCGATGCGGGCAGCAGATACGGGTGGGGCTGCATATGGTGTGCGTGTTGCCCAAATATCAAGCCGCTATGGGCCGGGGCCTGACCGTGCGTTGGACATCGGGTAGGGTGCGCCCGATCTACCTTTGTGATCTGGACGCGGCAACGCGGGCCGTGCTTGCAGCACCGCAGGCAGAGCGGTTCGCGCGGGCTACGGCGATTGTGCAGGCTGCGCAAACGGCTGATCGCTATCGCAAGCGCCTTGGGCGCGCGCATGCGGAATTTGGAAGCGGGACGTTGATGTCGGCAGCGTCACATTGGCCGCAAAGCAAGGCAATCAGTTGCGATGCGACCTATCGGGCATGCCTTTGCGATGTGCTTTTGGCCTTGGCACATCAAACCGCGTGAAATCCCGCATCACAGAATTACACTTGGCGAAGCAGCCCCCCATCCCCTATATCAATGGGCAACACGACAAAGGAAAGACCAATGGCCACTGCCCCCAAAGCGCTCCGCGAAGTTGATCCCGTTTGGCAGCGGATCGAGGTTGAAGCACAGGACGCGATTGAAAAAGAACCACTTGTAGGTGGGTTGATGTATGCGGGGGTGCTGCACCATCAGACCTTTGAGGCGGCCCTTGGTTACCGGATTGCAATGAAGCTGGGATCGTCTGAGATGTCCGAACAATCCCTGCGCGACCTTGCGGCGGACGCGTATGCAACGGCCCCCGATCTTGCAACAGATGCCCGTGCGGACCTTGTGGCGATCTATGATCGTGACCCGGCCTGCCACCGGTTCCTGCAGCCGCTTGTGTTCTTCAAAGGGTATCAGGCAGTGCAGGCCTATCGTCTGGGCCATTGGCTTTGGACGCAAGGCAAACACGATCTGGCCTATTTCATTCAGATGCGCACATCCGAAGTCTTTGGCGTTGATATCCACCCAGCCGCAACCATCGGGAAGGGGATCATGATTGATCACGCCCATTCGATTGTCGTGGGTGAGACGGCTGTGGTGGGGGATAACGTATCCATGCTGCATTCGGTTACGCTTGGCGGGACGGGGAAAGAAGATGACGACCGACATCCCAAGATTGGAGATGGGGTTTTGATTGGGGCCGGGGCGAAAGTGCTGGGGAACATTACGGTCGGACATTGCAGCCGGATCGCGGCCGGGTCTGTTGTGCTTGAGGATATCCCACCGATGAAAACCGTGGCGGGCGTACCCGCGAAAGTGGTCGGGGAATCCGGGTGCTCGCAGCCGTCGATGACAATGGATCAGTTGTTGGGATGTTGTGGGTAGGTCAATGATATTGACTTATTTTGTGCAAAGTGATACGACTTGTTTAGAAAATCAGTATACGGGCTAAGTTGTCAGCCCTGTGTTTCCTTGCTAACACTGAAAAAGAGAGGCGGTTAAAAATGAATTTCTTTATTAATTTGATGGCTGCTTTAAGCGTTGTTGGCACCTTGATTGCGGCATTGGTTTCCGAGCCCGTGACCGAAAATGGGCCTGCCGAAGTCGTTACGATCCAGCGTGTGGCGAAGTAGCCGAACGATCCTTTTGGTCTGCAGGAATCTTCGCCGGATCCGGCCCTGACAACATCACAGCATAGACGATCCTATCTCGAAACGATGGACGTGTGTTCTGGATGCGCCGTGCTTGGCGGCCCTGTTCTGAATCCCTTAGCAATTCAAGACCAATGCCAACAAGCAGACCTAGATATGCATATCCCAACATCGCTTCGAGCGATGTATAAAGGCGCATACTGGGCAACGGTTGCATGTCTCCGTAACCCAAGGTCGTAAAGGTCACGATCGAAAAATACAGGCCCGTGCGAAAACCCGTATCGATCTGCAAAGGATCGCGAGATTGGTCAGGCGTATTTTCGCTAAATCGCGTGAAACCATCCGTAAAGAAACTTTGGGTGCTCGGGCATAAGGGGGCGGTGCAGATGACACCGGCCGCCTGATGGAGAAACGCAAAGAACGCGATAATACTTAAGCCAGTCAAACAGATCGATACCAGCGTGAGGTAAGTATCCACATCATCGTTGAAATGGCAGCGAAATGAACGGACCATCACCCAGAAAATGCCAAACAGCGGGATGACCATCAATGGGAGTTCAAGCCCAAGAAAGGCGATCTTGACCTCCAATAATATCCGCGCGGTTGCATCAACCGGGAAACCGCTCATCAGACACGTAAGCAGGACCGCGATCATCGGCGGCACGATCCAACTATTGGCAAACCAATCTGCGAGTGAACTTGATCTTTCTGTCATACCCCACAAAAAACCAATCCACTTGCGAAGTGCAAGGCGGTTCTGTCTTTCGTCGAGACAGAAAAACGGAAACCAAAGATCGCTTAGGTTGCTGCTTGGGCAGGTTTGGCCCGCGTTGTCGCGGGCCATGCGCTACGCCAGCATGGTCATCGGGTTTTCAAGGTTGTCTTTGATCGCGTTCAGCAAATCTGCACCAAGCGCCCCGTCAATCACACGGTGATCGACGGATAGCGTGGTGGACATGACGATCCCAACCTTCACTTCACCGTCTTCGCCGATAATCGGCTTTTTGGTGCCTGCGCCCACCGCAAGGATGGCCGCATGGGGTGGATTGATGATCGCATCAAAGTTGTCGATCCCGAACATGCCCAGGTTGGAAATTGCGAAACTGCCGCCCTGAAATTCATGCGGCACAAGTTTGCGATCGCGCGCGCGGGTGGCAAGGTCTTTCATCTCCGATGACAGCGCAGACAAGGATTTCATTTCAGCATCGCGCAAAACAGGCGTGAACAGCCCGCCTTCAATAGCGACAGCTACTGCAACGTCCGAGTGCTTGAACTTTAGCGTCCGATCACCAGCCCAGACGGCGTTTGCGTCGGGGACTTGCTGCAATGCAAGCGCGCAGGCTTTGATGATGAAATCATTCACTGAAAGCTTCACGCCGCGTGGTTCCAACTGCTTGTTCAACTGGCTGCGGAACTTCATCAGCGCATCAAGGTGGATGTCGCGGCGCAGATAGAAGTGCGGGACAGACTGCTTGGCCTCGGTCAGGCGCGAGGCGATGGTTTTGCGCATCCCGTCAAGGGATACTTCCTCGAAGGGGCGCCCTTCGTAGGTTTTCAGAACAACATCGGTGCTTGGGCCTGCGGCCATGCTGGCACCGGCTGGCGCTGCCTTGGCTGCAGATGCTGCGGCAGCGGCTGGTTTGGCACCGGGCTGTGCGTTTTCAACATCTGCCTTCACAATGCGGCCATGAGGACCAGAGCCTTTGATATCGGCCAGATCAATGCCCTTGTCAGCCGCGATGCGGCGGGCCAGTGGCGTGGCAAAGATGCGATTGCCGTCTTTCGCTGGGGCTGCAGGGGCAGGGGGCGCGCCTTTGTCAGAGCTTGCTGCGGGGGGCGCTTGCGCAGGTGCTGCCGCCGGTTCTGCCTTTGGCGCAGGTGTCGTGCCGATGTCATCCGCACTTTCACCATCTTCGAGCAACACCGCAATCACGTCATTCACTTTGACACCTTCGGTGCCTTCAGCAATCACGATCTTTCCGATGGTGCCCTCATCGACGGCTTCAAATTCCATCGTGGCTTTGTCGGTTTCAATCTCGGCCATGA
>CAYPVL010000022.1:0-36610 GCA_964414165.1 uncultured Cognatiyoonia sp. | reverse complement strand
TTGGGATCACGTGCAGAACATGAAGATGTTCAAGAATGCGCGCTACATCGCCCCCAAGGCCGAGATCGAAATGGCCTATAACCCCCTGCCTTTGTACTACCGCACCTATGAGGCCAACATCGGCGTCGAACAGGCCTATGCGGGCTGTGTTTTTGAGGCCGTCGAGGGCGAAACCGAGGTGCTGCCAGGCATCACCATGTTTGACACCCCCGGCCACTCTGTGGGCCACATGGGTGTTACAGTGGCCACGTCCGCCGGTGATATCTGTGTTGTTGGCGATGCGATCTTTGTTGAGCGCAACCTTGAACCCAACCCGTCAGAACAGTGGCGCTACTGGGTGCCTGCCCGTTTCGTGAATTCCTATCAGGGTTGGAAATCTGTGGAAGAGATCGACAAGCGCGCCGATTATGTTCTGCCCTGCCATGATGCGCAGGCCAACGAACGCTCTGATGTGTTTCCTTATGAGGGCATGCCGATCCGCAAGCGTCGTCAGGTTATTCCGGGCTATAAGTTCTACTTTGGCGATATGCCCGCTGGCACCATCGACAAGGCTGCCCCAAAGCTGACAGAGGCTGAGGCCGAGGCGTATATTGCCAGCTTGGTCGATCCAAAAGATATGGCAGAATACTAAGCCTGTGACCCAGCAGATTGAAACAATACAGGCGATTGCATCAGCTTATGATGTGGTCGTCTTTGACCAATGGGGCGTGCTCCACAACGGAACCACGCCCTATCCCGGTGCGGTTGCGGCGATTGCCGGGCTTTCGGGCAAGATTGCTGTCTTGTCAAATTCCGGCAAACGTGCTGCGCCCAATGCTGCGCGGATTACGGGCATGGGGTTTCCGGCGGACAGCTTTGATTTTGTTATGACCAGTGGTGAGGCGCTATGGCAGGATGTCAATCAGCGCCGCATCAATGCGCGGACGCTTTATCCTGTAGAACGCGCTGATGGCGATGCTGCGGATTGGGCGGAAGGGCTTGATCTGACGCTGGTCAGCGATGTGCGCAAGGCGGATGCCATTCTGATGATGGGTCTTCCTGACGGCACGCAGCTTGCGGATTGGGCATCCCGCCTAAAGGGATGGCGCGCCCGCGATCTGGCGATGTATTGCTCAAACCCTGACCGCCAAAGCCCCCGTGCCGGCAGTACTGTGGTGTCCCCCGGTGCGCTGGCCCATACCTACGCCGCACTTGGTGGGCGTACATACTTTTATGGCAAACCGCACGGCCCTGTTTTCCTTGCCCTTGAAGAGATGTTCGGTCCGGGTCGTTATCTGATGGTCGGCGACAGTATGGAACACGACATCGCAGGCGCACAACGCGCAGGTTGGGACAGCCTTTTGATCGAAGGCGGTCTTTATGCCGACCGGTTTGCGGGCGGTAACGGTGACGCAGTCGTCGCCGAGATTGCAGCCGAAAAACAATGCGACCTGCCAACCTACCGGATGAAGGAACTACGCTGATGGAACTTCCAAACCTTGTGACCCCTGAATTTAAAGCCCTGTCCGCCATGCTTGGCAGCGACCCTTTGCAGGTACAGGGGCCCGGTGGGAATACGTCGATCAAAGACGGCTCTGTGATGTATATCAAGGCCTCGGGCACAGAGCTTGCGGAGGCCGAAAGTAAGAACATCTTTGTCGCCGTTGACCGCGATGCGGCCGTGTTGGAAGCGTTTGAAAAAGCGGGCGACGGATCTTGTAAAGACACGGTGCTTGATACGTCGCACGGGCTGCGCCCTTCCATTGAAACCACCTTTCATGCGGCCTTCGATCACCGTGTGGTCGCGCACACCCATTCTGTCGCGACCATCGCCCATGCGATCAGCCCGGAAGGTCGCAAAGAAGCGACTTCCAAGCTGGCCGGTTTGAATTTCGTGATGGTGCCATATGCCAAACCGGGCCTGCCCCTGACGCGGAAAATCCTTGCCCGGATCAAGCCTGAAACGCAGGTTGTCGTTCTGCAAAACCACGGTCTGATTTGCGCAGGTGACAGCGTGGAAGAGGTGAAAGCCTTGATCGCTGATGTCGAAAAGCGGTTGGCGCTGCCCCCAAGATCCACTGATGCAAAACCAGCAACAGCCGCAGCCCCAAAGGGATTTTCTTGGTCTGACTACGGTTGGCTTGCCCAAGATGATACGGCCTTTGCCCGCGCAAAGTCGGGCACGTATTACCCGGACCACGTTGTGTTCCTTGGGCCTTGCCTGCCAACATCCGATCATGACGGCAACCCACCTGCGATCCTGCAAGAGGGTCAGGGCGTGCTGATCAAAGACAATGCCACACCAGTCCAAATTGCAATGCTGGCTTGCGTGTCTGACGTTCTGTCGCGTGTGCAAGATGGGTGGGGCGTTGATCCCATTGGCCCTGAGGCGGAAGCTGAACTGCTTGATTGGGACGCTGAAAAATACCGGCAAGCCTTGGCTGCCCGCGCATGAGCCTCGCGCTAGGCATTGATATCGGCACCTCTGGCGTACGCACCGCTGTTCTGGACGGCGATAAGCCGATCAGTATGGCCCGCGCTGCACATCCCACGCAGGACCCTGCGCGCATTGATGCCAACGGGTGGTGGGCTGCGGTCGAAACCTGCCTGACACATCAAATGAGTGCCCTACACGGTGTAGGCGCAAGCCCCGGTGACATCGCAAGTATCGCGGTTGACGGGACTTCTGGGTCTATGGTGCTGACGGATGCAGCCCTGATCCCGGTAAGCCCCGGATTGATGTATAATTCCAAAGGCTTTGATACTGAAGCTGCGCAAATCGCCGCTTGCGTGAAAGGCGATCACATCACCAAAGGCAGCAACTCTGCCCTTGCGCGCGCGATGCGCCTTGTGTCGCTTTGCGATGGAAAGCCGGTGCATTTGCTGCATCAGGCCGATTTTATCGCGGCCAAGCTTTTGGGCCACGGCGGGCATTCAGATTATAACAACGCGTTGAAAACAGGGTTTGACCCGGAAGGTGAATGCTGGCCCGCTTGGATTGATCAGGTCATTGACACGGCACTCTTGCCTCAGGTGCATAGTCCCGGCGCGCCCATTGGTTCGATCTGTGCCAAGATGGCCGCGCATTTTCACCTTTCGCCCGACGCTGTTGTGCACGCAGGGACCACCGATAGTATCGCTGCTTTTCTTGCAAGCGCGCCTGTGAAAGAGGGGGTCGCGGTCACCTCTCTTGGGTCGACGCTGGCGATCAAACTTCTGAGCGCAACCCGCATAGATGATCCGACTGTCGGCCTATATTCACACCGTCTTGGTGATTTGTGGCTTGTGGGCGGTGCGTCCAATACCGGTGGCGCGGTTCTAAAAAGACACTTTAATGATGATGCGCTGCAGCGGTTAAGCGCAAAGATTGACCCAAACACCCCCCTTGATCTGGATTACTATCCTTTGAACGAACCGGGGGAGCGGTTCCCGATAAATGACCCCGACCTTCAGCCTGTGATGCACCCCCGCCCCAAAGACGATGCGGCGTTTCTGCAAGCCATGCTCGAAGCCATCGCCCGGATCGAGGCGCGGTGCTACGCTGAAATCAAAGCCCGCGGCGGATCAGCGCCCGCAGTGATTTATACAGCCGGAGGCGGTGCACAAAATGACATATGGACCGCAATCCGCGCCCGGCATTTAGGTGTGTCACCGCAAAATGCAGCGCAAAGTGAAGCGGCTATTGGGGCGGCAAAACTGGCTTCTGTCGCATCTAGTTGACGCAGTGCGCTGTTCTTTAAGGTACCTTTGTCAGGTTCACCGCAGTTTTTAACCCGCTTTTTCACGGCTGATGTGTTGCACACGCAAAATACTGCCACCTTAGCCCAAAAGCGCGGTTCTGATCGCCATCGTAAGACTGTCTGCAGTAAAGGGTTTTTTTGCGATGATCGCAGGCGGATAGCTTGACGTTATGCTTTCGGTGTCACCGTAGCCGGTTGCAAGCACGAAGGGAATATTTCGCTCTGCCAACGCCTCTGCAACCGGTAGCGATGTCTGGTTACCCAAATTGACATCAAGCAGTGCGAATGTGATTGCGTTGTCTTCAAGAACGGCCAGCGCATCAGCAACAGAGCCTGACAGATGGACATTGTTTGCCCCAATGTCTTTGAGGATATCAGACGCATCCAGTGCGATCACCATATTGTCTTCAACAACCATGACATCGCCATGCAGGTTTGCGGATTGGTTATCTGCTGTGTCCAAACCATGTGAGGGATCATCGACACTCACGTCTTGGACCCCCGAAATAGCTGTGGATGGGATCATGATATCTGCTTCAAATCCGGTGATGACATAGCGCGTCTTTACCGTGCCCCCAAGTTCATAGGGGATTGTTTTTTCAATGATTGTTGTCCCAAACCCCTGCCGCGTCGGGGCCTGTACGGGGGGACCACCAACTTCACGCCATGCAACTAAAAGCGCCCCGTCTTCCTGCATCCGTAAATCAATCTGAAGTTTCCCCGACTGATCCGTAAGCGCGCCGTATTTGGCCGCATTTGTCATCATTTCGTGGATCACCAATGCGATCGTTGAGAACGCAGCAGGCTTGAGCATTGGCGCGTCCCCGGTAATGGACACGCGATCCTTCGCGCCCGTCAGATAGGCGTTCACCTCGATTTCAATCAGCTGTGTTAACGAACTGGGCGACCATTCCTGTCGCGTTAATTGATCATGCGCACGGGCAAGGGCTTGGACACGCCCGTCTAACACGCTGGTATAAGCTGCAACATCTTGCGCGCTGCTTCGGCTTTGTGACACCAAGCCTTGGATCAGATTAAGAATATTGCGGACGCGGTGGTTAAGTTCAGCGATCAAAAGTTCTTGTTTGTCGGCGGCCCTTTGACGGGTTTCATTTGCTGCGTCAGTCAGCTTCAGCACAATCTCAATAAGTGACACCCGCAACGCTTCGGCTGCTTGTACTTCGCTATCACTCCAGCGGGTGGATGTGTTCTTCACCAATTCCGACCATGCATCAAAACTTTTGCGCGGCGTAAGGCGTGTTCCGTTGGGACCGACTTCAACCGGCTTGTTCGGATTCCCTGCCCATTTGATTGATTTGGCGACCTCGCGGCGGAAAAATACAATGTAATCCCGCGGTGTCCGCGAAATTGGGACAGCTAGAATACCGGCAACATCCGCAGAGAAATCCGCAGCATCAGGGTACAATTCGGCAAGCTTATAGGTCGCAAAGACCTGGCCTGTGGGGGCTGTGTTCAGGAAACGTACAAGCTTTTTGAAATCTGTCTCGCTGAGGGCGTCACCGACAGATGCGTAACGCCCATCAGAATACACCGCGATACCGTCACTTGCGATGAGATCGCGCAATTCGTCTGCAATCTTATCAAATCCATCGACAAGGCTTGCCCCACCGGACAATTGGATCATCAGGTTGTCATGCACCCGCCGTGCTTCGCTGCTTTGAAAGCGCGACGCAATGTCGATTTTCTGGACCAGTTCATATGAAAAGAACTGTGCGAATAACTCGATCGCGGTGCGTCTCTCAAAGTCGATGTGATGGGGTTTTTCATGGTGGCAAGCAAACAAGCCCCATAGCTTTCCATCTTTGATGATCGAGACCGACATAGAGGCCGCGACCCCCATATTCCGCAGGTATTCAAGGTGGATGGGCGACACAGCACGGGTAACTGACAACGAAAGGTCCAATGGGGCGCCCTGCACATCCGTAGGCGGAATGATCGGCGATACCTCCCCATCAACATCATAAATAAGGCGCAAGGTACTGCGCAGATACAGCGCGCGCTTGCTTTGGGATGTCACTGGCGGGGTAGCGAAGCCCCAGAAAGGGATCCATGTGCGATTTGCGCTTCTCCGCGATCACCTCTCCGGTGCCGTCTTCGTCAAATTGGTAAACCATTACACGATCAAAACCTGACATGATCTGAAGCGCCATTGCGGCCTGCTCACATGCGGTTTTAACATCCCTGGTACGCCTGACCCGTGCGATCAAAGGCTGGACCAAACTCATCTCATCACGATTTTCACTGTCTATTTTGGGTTCAAATTCAAAGATATACGTTTGATTCAGCATATGAACCGACACATCAAACAACTGACCGTCGCCCAACACATCGTATCCAAACAGCCTTGATGAGTTGGTTTCGACGTTCAGCAGCTGAAGTTTGGTACGCAGATCGTGAATCGTCTGTTCGGGCAGAAACTCCAGTAATCGTCCACCGATTGCTTGCGCTGGCGATACCTGCAGAATTTCCTGCACATTCTGGGACACGTGATTGATCATGAAATCAGAGGAGGTCGCAATCATGCACCCATACCCCTGGACGCCCCCCAACAAGTGAATGGGTTCTCGGTCACAATTGGTGAGATCAACCGTATCACTTGGCGCGATATAGTCCTGTTTCTTCGTCATAAAAGTGCGCCTTCAGCTAAAGCGATCTTGGCGAACGCCGTCGCAAAAAGTTGGAATTGGGTTTTTGTATCGTCTACGATTTTGTCAGCGCGTGCGCTACCCATTGGCACCTCCGAGAGCGCGCGACATGTTTCTGGCCACAGGTTCGGGTCGACGGCCTGACCAAAATAACTGTCCGCACGCTGAACGCGTAGGTCGGTCGACGCGCTCCATCTTTTGCGAAGGATTTTTGAACCCAGCCGCGACCCTGCAACCATATAGTCGATTGATAAAGGGTCCAGTTGCGGAAGCAGTGGCAGGTCAATCGCGGCGCGATCACTGGATAGACTGCTTAGATCAGCAGCAAGGCCATCAATCATATAAGACAATGTTTTCCTTGAACGCCCACGTCCCTCTGCCTGCGATTTGATCGCGGTAAAGCAGCGATGATGTAGCTGCAAAAACAAAATGAAATCAGCCAGCTTCGCAATATCAAGCGTTGTGACCATACGATCCAACTGATCATGATCCGTGCGTGTCTGTACGCGAAGCGCGTCTCGTAGATTTGTTTGAATCATGGCCTAACGCCCCAAACACAAAGTGCAATTTGGGAGATTGTTATCGTTTTTCTAAGCGTTGTCACGGTTCATCGTGTTTGTCATTAATCTATGACATAGCAGCTCATGAAGGTGTCGCAGTTCTGTCAGCACCCACCATAAAGACAGATGCTGACACAACTTGAACCAGAGATTGCGCCCCTATTTTAGGGCCAGCCGCCCGGGTGTGTCAGCGCCAAGATCGGTGGCGCAGCGGCACAATCACGCAAGATCATATTCAATCACAAGGATCGCTTGGCTTACTTGCCAGCCGCTGTGCGGATTGGCGGGGTTGTAGTTTGACTGGTAGAATGTCGTGTCATTCCCGCCGTCATCCCACTGACCCGTGTTCGCCGCGATCCGTGCGTAGTCCTGATTGCCACCCGCGTTGTCGGGTTGTCCGACCATCCAGTTCGTATATGCAATTTCCGCACCGGCCTGATCGCGCCAGACGCCTTCTTGATCGGTATCCTTGAACCCGATGAAAATACTGTTCTGACCATCCCCGAACGTCTGCACGATGTAGTCATTCTCTGCAGCGCTATTCACTTCGACAACACGCCCGCCCTTGGATTCAGCTTCTGCCTGGGCTTCCAGCCACGTCAGCCCTTGGGTTCCAAGTTCATAACGCGAATCGTTGAAGACAAACGCATCTTCAAATTCAATCACCGATATCGGAGAGCTTGGTGTCCAGTTGCCTTGGTCTTCGTTGAAGAACCAAGTTGTCTGGGAAAAGCCATCGTCCCATCGACCTGAGGCACTTGCGATCCGTGCATAATCCTGCCCGGCACCCGCATTGTCTGGCTGACCCGGCAACCAATTCGTGTAGGATGCAGCTTGGCCATCGCTTCCAACCCAGCTGCCTTCGATTGCCACATCAGAAAAGCCAACGTGGATCGTGTTTTGGCCGTCTCCAAAGTTGCGAACGATGAATTCGTTTTCGGCCTGACTGTTGATCTCAACAAGTTTGCCGCCCAGCGCCTCGGCCTCGGCCTGCGCTTCTAGCCAAGTCAGCCCCTGTGTCCCCAAGATATAGCTTGAGTCATTAAAGCTGTTGACGCTTCCTTCGGTCAGATCAAATTCGATAATGGTCTGGGTCGTTGCGGGCATAAACCCATTGCCATCAAAGAAGGACGAATTCGTGTTGAAGAAATCGTCCCACTGACCGTCAGCGGTGACAATCGCTGCGTAGTTCTGTCCGCCGTTCAATCCATTTTCATTGTTTGGCTGACCGGGCAGCCAGTTCGTAAAGGTAACATTCGAACCGCCTGAATTCTTCCACACACCTTCTTCAGCGACATCCGTGATGCCCAGCCAAATCGGGTTCTTGCCATCGTTGAACAGTGCCGTGATGAAGTCGCTTTCTGCCTGACTATCCACTTCAAGAAGTTTGCCGCCTAAGGCCTGTGCCTCGGCGCGGGCTTGTTCATAGGTCTGGCCGGCGGTGCCGCGTTGATAGATGCTGTTTTCGAATGAAATCCTTTGTGGGGTCTCCACCCCGCCTTCGTTCGTGATCTCCAGATTTCGCACCACGCCCTTCATTCGATCATCCGAGATTTCGGTCGATCCGCCTGCAAAGGTAAGTGGGCGATCAACGTCGTCAGGCACAACGCCCTGCCCCGTCGCAATCACGGTTCCGTCCTTTGACAGCGACATCATTCCGCTGGCACTGACCGAAATCGTCCATGTCGCAAATTCACCTTCGACAATAGCGTCTTGCCCAATAATCCGGTAAACGTTTTTGTCTTGGACAATAACAAATTCCATCTCGTTGCTTTGGTTAATTTGCCCCAGCAAAACCCGGCTTGTGTTGTCGCCAAGGCTTTTGGTGTCGAAAATTTTCTGACGCTCGCCGGTTAGATCATCAAAGCGGGCCTCAACGGTCAGGGTGAAGGCACCGTCGATTTCTTCGTTATCAATGTTGTAGTACTGAAGGTCACCGTCTTCTTGGCTGAAATTAGGCGTTGCGACCAAATCAACCGTATCGACGCCCAACATGCTGGACTTGGAAGGTGTGCCGTTCGCATCCAATGCAAACAGCATATACGCCCCCGGCAGCATCCCCGCATCAGACGGGGTTGAGACAGAGATCGTCGTGCCATTCTGGACCGTAAAGTCCAACTCGAAGAAACGCGCATCAGAATTGCGCGCATGGGTGTATGCACCGGGTTTGACGGCCGTGATCCTGTCGATGGCGTTTGCGTCATCGACTTGGATTGTGAATGTATCACCTGCGTCGATGTTCGACGGGGCCGACGTGATGACCGGGCGGTCTGCCAAGGCGCCATCTTCGCCATACAGATAATCGGGCGCATAAATTTCGACATTTGCATTTGCAATCGGGCCCGGTGCCCCGCCGCCCCCGGTCCAGATCGTGCCATCGGGCAAAAGCGTGCTGCTTGAATGATACATACGCTCAACCGCGTTGCCTTCATCCAGCAAGACAACTGAATTCGTTTCGGGGTCCCAGATTTCGATATTCTTGATTGCTCCATCCAGCCCATTGGCTGGGTTAATACTGGCGTTTCCGACGTTACCACCGACAATCGCAATCCGCCCATCGGCCAGTTGCACCATGCCCGCATTGGTGCGCGCTTGGTCAAGTTCGGCCACACGCACAAAGACAGGGACATCCTGAGAGATGTCAGCGACATAGATCCCGCCATCCGCCCCAAGGATGGCAATTTCATCCGTGCCAAACATCAGCGATGCTGACAGCTGATGGGCGTGAAACCCGATATCACCGATCTTTTCGACCGTGCCTGTCCCGTCGGTGGTCATCCAGTACATTTCGTTGCCGTTTGCCTCGATGACCAGAACCCTGTCGTCGCTTGTGACAAACACATGCGGATAGTACCAATCACCACCAGTATAGGCATCATCAAACTCGGGCATTTCAGCCGAGGTCAGCGTGCGAATACCCGTATCCGAGCTGTAAACCTCGGCAAAGGTCGCCCCCAGATAACCGCTATCAATACCACCAACGATCAGAATTTCGCCGTTCGACAGGTTCGCCGTGGTGCCGTAGTAGCGGCCAAATTCCAAATTACCTTCCGGCGCTTGTTCAATCGTTTCTGTGCGATAATCAAAAATCAGAACATCATGAACGCCGTCTTCCTCAAAGCCGCCGCCTTCAACATAAACATTGTCGCCGCCCATGATAATGACGTTCCCCGTCAGCGGATCAAGCGCCATGTGGCTGCAAAAGATGTTGACCTCCGTCGTGTTGGCCAGAACCTTTTCAACGCCCGTTTCAGGATCAAACAGGCTGTAGACAAAGCGCCCATCGGGCGGAAATGCCGCCGTCGCACCAAAGCTAAGCACTTTGCCATCAGGCAGAACCATCGAATGGATCGGGATCACGGCAAGCGCTTGAACACCCGAAAACTCACCATCGCCTTCAACGTCAATCGTGGAATAAGGGTCTGCATCTCGCTCCCCCAGATTGACCTCAACAACACCGGCAAGCTTTGCGCAAGGGCAAGAGGATTCCCCGGTAACGTCGCATGGGGAAGGCCCCGTCACATCCGCAAGATCAGCAAGGGTTGTGTAATTGGCAAGTGACAGGTTTGCGACAACTCCGACCATGTCGTCATCACTGGCTTTGGGGGACTGCCCGACTTGGGACAGGTCACGCTCTACATCAAGTGGAACAACCCCCTGCCCTTCTGCCACGACTTCATCGCCGATCACGACGCGCATGATACCGTCAGGATCAATCCCGACACGGAATGTCTGCATCACACCTTCTTTGAGAATGTCTTCAACATAGATCAAATAGACCTGTCCGCCTTGCACAATCCCGAATTCAAGATCGTCCGTATTTTCGCGCTGGCCCAAAATGATGCGGCTGCTGCCCGCTGCATCACTATAATCAAAGACTTTCTGCCGAGAGCCGCCTAGATCATCAAATCGCGCATCCACTTCAAGCGCGAATGCGCCGTCAATCTGTTCATTTTCGATGTTATTCGTCGTCAACATTTGCATGTTCCTCAGCTTTTGCGGCCGGCGATATTCGCTGATATTTTTAGTTGGCGACTCGTCCTGCAGGTTTCGTGCTTAGCGTAGCATCCGGGGTGCGCGGCTGGGCAAAAACCTGCCGTGTTACGCTGCGTCAAATCAGCCTATTTTGCGCTGAGGCTGGACTAGATCAGGCAGTGATTGTGTGAAGAGAAATAATGCGATGATTTGGCATCGATTGTTCAGAACCAACTGCACAAGACTTGTGGTTGAAAGCGCCTCATCCGCTCTTGATCAGTCAGTGGAACCTGTTGCAGTTTCGTGCCGTCCTATTGAGAGTATTCACTGCACCAATGGCGACTGACGATGGGAACGAAAAGGACGGACGCATTTTTTATCGCAGTCAGGGCGGCCATTAAAGGCTGCTCTATACCGTCAAATCAAAACTGTTTCCTCACGGCCTGACTGATACGGTACCCTCCACAGGGTCACCAATGCATGGACATCGCTTTGCCTTACCCGAACTTTTCACCCTGACCCTCAAAATGCGTTGGAGGTTGACAGAAGAGTGTATGCATACTTAAAAATATCCAACATTTTCCATTTCACGGAACACAAATGCTTTTCTCTGGTAAAAAATCGGATGACGGGACGATCGTTGAGCTGCTGGCCTCGACCTTGCGGCGCGACATTGCGTTCGGCACCTTGTTGCCCGACCAAAAGCTGAAGATTGAAGAGCTGCGCGCGCGCTACGGTGGGTCGAACCATTCAATGCGCGAAACCTTGAGGATTTTGTCGACCGAAGGCTTGGTTGAGGCAACAGCCCAGCGTGGGTTCCGCGTGACCTCTGCGACCGAAGATGATGTGCGCGATATCCAAATGGTGCGCTTTGAGGTTGAGAAAGTTGCCTTGTCACGCGCGATTGCTTTTGGCGACGTCGCTTGGGAAGGACGCGTGATGGCCGCGCATCATGCCTTGCAAAAGGCCGAAGCCGCGGCAGCGGCAAACCCTGATGATCTGATCGCATTGAAGTGGGATGAAGCCTGCCGCGCCTTTTCCTATGCGTTGATCGAAGCTTGCGACAGCCCGCGTCTGATTGATTTGCACCGCAAGTTCTTCGACCAAAGCCGCCGTTTTAGATTGGCACAACTGCGCGAAGGTCGGCTTGACTGGGCGGCACGCAAACAACGTCAACAAGGGCTGCTAGAGGCCGTGCTGTCGCGAAACGAAGATACCGCGTTACACCTTTTGCAGCAGGATGTTGATGCAGAGTTACGACACTAAACAAAGACAAGTGATCATTCTGGGAGGAAAACATGACACTTTTAAATCGCCGTAAGGCAATGGCCCTGATGGGCGGTACGGTTGCGGCTTCGGGGCTCGCATCACCGGCATTGGCCGCAAATAAAAAGATCAAGGTGGGCGCACTGCGCTTCACGTCGCATGCGGGTAACTTTGTGGGCTTTGAACGCGGCTATTTCGCGGATGCGGGTCTTGATGTTGAATTTGAATTCTTTCAGGCGGCGCAGCCCATGGCGGTCGCGATTGCCTCTGGCGATGTCGATTATGCGGTCACCGCAGTCTCTGGTGGGTTGATCAACCTCGCTGAAAAAGGTGCGATCAAGGTGATCGGCGGTGCGCTAAGTGAAGAGGCTGGCATTGACGGTCAGAAATACCTGATTTCAGACGCCTCTTATCAGGCCGGGATCAAGACGTTGAAAGATCTTGATGGCAAGAAATATGCGATCACCCAAGCCGGATCATCGTTCCACTATATGGGATCGAAGATGGCGGCTACTGAAGGGATCAACCTAAGCTTTACGCCACTGCAAAAGGTCGGCGCAATCATCGGTGCCATGAGATCAGGCCAAGTTGATGGGTGGTCTATCGTGCCCCACATCGCCAAGCCACTGGCCGCAGCAGGCGCATGGCACATGGTTGCCAATGTATCAGATTATATCCCTGACTATCAGGTCACGACGGTCTTCACTTCAGCCAAGAACGCAGCGGATGAGCGCGGCATGACCGAAAGCTTCCTGAACGGCTTCTCTCAAGGTGTCGATGACTACGCGGCTGCGATGATCGACGGAACGGCCGATCAAGACGAGATGGTCGATCTGATCCACAAATATGTCTACACCGACCGCGAGCGCGACAAAGCAGCACCGTCCATCATCAACGGCACGATGCGCATCAATACGGGTGCGGCACTGAATATCGCGTCGATCCAGGATCAGCTATCATGGTTCCAGTCCGAAGGGCTGGTCGATGCAGACATTTCGATAGAGCAGCTTGTGGATACGTCCTACGTAGACATCATCGGGGCCTGATTTCCCCCCGAAGGCGGGGCTGGCACCATGCTGGCCCCTCTTTTCTTCTGTAAAAGGTCAATGATGGATATTCGACTGGACGGCATTGGCCATTCCTATGACGGTTTTGAAGTGATGCAAGATATCTCGCTGGATATTTCCAGCGGTCAGATCGTCTGTATCGTTGGCCCGTCAGGGTGCGGAAAATCCACCCTTCTGCGCTTTATCGGCGGGTTAGAGCGGCCCAATCAGGGGCGCGTGTTGCAGCTGGGGGACCCACCCGCAGGCTGCCTGAACCCGCTTACCTACATCTTCCAAGACTTTGCACTGCTGCCGTGGCGGTCCGTGTCTGGTAATATCTCGCTCGTGCTGGAAGATCACGGCATTAAGGGCACCGCGGCAAAAGAGATCATTGCCGACGTGCTCGCGCGTACCAAATTGACCGACTTTGCCAAAGCTTTGCCCAAGCAGCTGTCCGGCGGCATGAAGCAACGCGTCGCCATTGCGCGCGCCTTGGCTGTAAACCCCGCAGTGATGCTGATGGATGAGCCGCTTTCGGCGCTCGACAGCCAAACCCGCGAGTTGTTGATGGATGATCTGGTCGAGCTTTGGACCCGCCAACCGTTCACAGCCGTCTACGTCACCCATAACCTGGCAGAGGCTGTGCGCCTTGGGCACCGCGTTGTCGTGCTGTCGCGCCGTCCGGGCCAAATCCGCGAAGTCGTCGACATCGACAAACCCCTTGCCGCGCGCGAATTCGGCGATGCGGATCTTGAGAAAACACAGAAATATCTTTGGCAGCTTATGCGTGATGAAGCACGCGCTGCAGATGCAGAGCTGCTTCATGGATGATACCGGAAAATCTGTAGCCTTTCGCGGTGGCGGCTTCGCCCCCAGATCACGCCGGTGGGTCGGTGTCGTTGTTTTCGTAACGCTTGTGCTTTTCGTCGAATGGGGCACGCGGGCGGGCTGGATTTCGTCTCTGTCCCTTCCGCGCCCATCGGATGTGTTCGAGACGTTTCGCCAGCTTTACGACAGCGGACTGTTGTTCAAACATCTTGGCCCCAGCCTGTCACGTCTGACCGTGGGTGCCATTATCGGGGCCAGTGTCGGCATCAGCGTCGGCATTCTGATCGGGTTGTTTTCCTACGTCCGCTCTGGTCTTGTCCCGCTGGTGGCCGCCATTTTCCCTATTCCCAAGATTGCGCTTCTGCCGCTCTTTGTGATTTGGTTCGGCATCGGTGAAGGCTCTAAATATGCGCTGATCGCCTTTGGCACCTTCACCCCGACCGTCGTGGCGACCTACGGCGCGGTTGACAATGTGGACCGCACGCTGATCCGCATGGGCCAAAGCTTTGGCCTGTCATGGTGGTCAATCGTGCGCAAAATCGTTCTGCCCGGTGCGATGCCGGGGATATTGTCTGGCCTACGCATCAGCCTTGCCATTGCCATCATTCTGCTGGTTGCGGCGGAAATGCTTGGCGCAGAATACGGCATCGGGGCCTACATCCTTGAGGCCGGATCCCTCTATGATCTTGAACGGCTTTTTGCGGGCGTCGTGATCCTATCTTTGCTTGGGGTACTGGTCAGCGGGATCATCGGCATGGCCGAGCGCCGTTTGCTAGGCTGGCGGACGTAATCCACGCGCCGGACTCCGACGAATTGCAAACGGCGGTATGACAGTTCTAGGATCGCGACTGTCACGAGCACGACAGAGAAAAACCCGCCGAAATAGGGGCCTGCAGCATTTCTTGTCAGATGCAGGTCGGCTTGAGCGCATCAGTTGTCCCATTCCGCCTCAACAGCTCGCTTTGCATCTGATTGTACCAGACCGCAGGTCACGCAAATGCGATGTGGTGTTGTCTCCAGAGCGGTTAGACTACCGATATATTCGATGGAGGATAACGTGGTTGGATTTCTCACGCGCGCGACACACGCGGTTTTTGTATTGGCTCTGGTTGCAGTCCCTTTCATGGCCAAAGCGGATACCGCTGACTACGTCCTTGAGTATTTCGGCCCACCGCCTGCAGGTCCGACTGGTCCCCTTTCAGATATTCTGACCAAAGCAACCCGTACCGCGTTTGTGGAAAGCGTCGCCCCACTTGGAAGCGAAACGCAGATCATCTGGGGTCCTGCACAGGACGAGGCCATTGAAACGATTGCGGCCTCTGGTGATCCCCGGCTTGCTTGGCTCATCAGCGATCTGATGCGATTTGTCTGGCAACGCGACATCGAAAAGCAGCTTGCAAGCGCTGCAGCACAACTTTTGGGGAAACAATGGATCGAAGGTGATCCGTGGACCCAGATCACTGATCACCTGATTGCCTGGGACATCCCTGAGCCTCCAGAATATCTGAAAACGAAACGTGCGATCTACACCACGCTTGTGCATGGGTGGGATCGCCTGTTTGTCGAAGGTGATATTGATTGGCGCCTTGTGACCTGGGGGGGCGTTCCCATTGATGCCCGCCCCTTCAACCAAACCGATCTACCCTGTTCATGCATTCCGGCAGTCGACAATCCAACTGTAACAAGCGCGGAAGACGCATTTTGGCTTCGCGACAATGACGTCATCTTTGGGATCGTCCTCAATGGCGAAGCACGCGCTTATCCACTGCAGATCATGGAAGTGCGGGAAATGGTAAATGACACTTTGGGTGGGCGCGACCTAGGCATTCCTTACTGCTCACTTTGTGGCTCTGCACAGGCGTATTTCACCGACGGTCAACCAAACGATGGCGCGCGCGCGATATTGCGAACATCCGGTCTTCTTAGCAGGTCAAACAAAGTGATGTTTGATCTGAACACCTACTCAATCTTGGATGCCTTTACCGGCAAAGCGCTGACTGGGCCACTGAAGAAACAAGAGCTTACACTGCAACAAGCTACAGTCATCACATCGGATTGGAAAAGCTGGCGCGAATCCTATCCACAGACGACTGTCTTGACTGAAGATTTGGCACTTGGCAGAAATTTTGATTTCCGAAACGACCGCGATGTCGATGGCCCCATCTTCCCAGTTGGTAATGTCGACCCTCGGCTATCTGTCCAAGAGGACGTTGTCGGCGTTATTGCGCCAAATGGAACGCCCGTTGCCTTCCCGCGCGGCGCGGCTCTGCTCGCTTTGCGAAGCGGGCAAGACGTGACTGCTGAAGGGATTATCTTGCAAGAAAGCGCGGGCGGGCTTCGCGCTCTAGACACGAACGGCACCGAAATCAGCAGCCATCAAGCATACTGGTTTGCATGGTCACAGTTTCACCCGCAAACAGAGGTTTGGAGCGGTTAGAGACCTGTTCCTGCCGTTCGTCTACCAGTGCCCGATGCCGTGCCAATCGATCTTTCGGTGCTTTTGCCACTTCAGGATGGTATGCGACACTTCCATGCCGCCACTGTTTGGTCCATCAACTCAGTGCCGGCTTTCCGGCAGGACCGGGGTTGTTCATTGCGCAGCGCTTCTGAAGCGCGGCGCGCGCTTTTCAAGGAACGCTGTCATACCTTCTTTTTGCGCCGGAAGACCGTAAAGCGCGTGATACATCTGACGTTCAAACCGGACACCCGATTGAAGGCCGACCTCTTCTGCTTCATTCACACAAGCGCGGGCCATCATCACGATGTCTTTGGGATACCCGGCGATTGTTTCCGCGACTTCAGCTGCGGTTTCCATCAATGTTGCGTCCGGGACAATACGACTCACCAGTCCCATAGACAAAGCTTCGGGGGCCTTAATCATGCGCCCTGTCAGGATCATATCCATTGCACGCGCGCGGCCTATCAGACGCGTCAACCGCTGGGTTCCACCAATGCCAGGGATACAACCGATTTTCACTTCTGGTTGTCCAAACTGTGCAGACTCTGCCGCTAGAATGACGTCGCACATCATCGCGACCTCACACCCGCCCCCAAGCGCGTAACCAGAGACAGCAGCGATCTTTGGCGTCCTAAGCGCTGCAAAAGCGTCCCAACCGGCGAAAAACCGGCTTGCGTACATGGAGGTGTAGTCTTGTGCATTCAACTCACCAATGTCTGCGCCTGCTGCAAAAGCGCGGTCATTCCCGGTCAGGATAAAACAGCCGACATCTGGATCGCGGTCATAAGTCGATGCACAGTCAAGCACCTCTTCCATAACCTGCGTATTCAGCGCATTTAGCGCCTCCGGTCGATTGAACTGAATGGTTACGACACGACCCGTCTGGGTAACATTCAACGTCTCATAGCTTTTTGACCCATCCAACATGTCAGCTATCCCAAATTGCGCCAAAGGCCGGAATACCTTGGCGTTCCATGTCGTAGATCACCCCCCGCGTCAGCTTTTGATTTGAGATGACAATCACAGCTTCTGCGCCGGTCTCTGCAACTGCCTCCAAGGCAAGTTTTGAGAGGTCTGGTTTGCCGCGTGCATCTGTGTCCCAGATCAGTGCATCATCGGTGTTGGCTTCGATCTCATCGACCAACTTGTCACCATAGGTCTTACGCGGGCTCCGTGTTGACCAGATAAGTTTGTTCGGCACGTCATGCGCCAGAAGATGTGGCAGAATAGGACCGATACCACTGCCGGTGCCGACATAGACAACCTTTTTGAACAGCACCTCAATCCGGGCGACACCTGAGGTGGTGATGCCTTTCACCCAAACCTTGTCAGGGGGGTTATCAATGAACCGTCCTGTCCAATCGCCCGCGCGACTAATCACCAGACGATATCCATCCGTGCCGGGCGTCGGGATGTTCGCGAAAGAATGCCACTCCCGTAGGGGGCTTAGGCTTAGGGCGTTGGACGAGCCGGGAAAAGGCGTATCACCATAGTTGAAGTGTACGACGACGGCGTGGTTCGAGGGTTTTTCGACCTCAATCGGCACCTTCTTTAAGGTTATCCAGGGCGACGCGATGGAAAGTGTGATCAAGCAGAGAAGCCAAAACGCCAGACTTGATGTCAGTGGTATAGCTGCATCCCTGACCATCGCTACATTATGTGCCCAGAACAAAGCCAAAAGCGTCCATCCGGCGAAACGATGTACATGCTCGAACCTGTTATGGAATTTCTGACGGATCGGCCCAATTGCGGTGACGATCATGAGCGTCATCAACCCTACCATTGCAGCACTTAGGCCAAGCGTGATGGCCGAAGCATGACCCACACCGTTCACTTCATTGGACACCAGCCCAAACAGAAGAAACGCAAACCAGATAGACCCTGCGACGGCACCACCAGAATGAAGACCGCCAAAGTGAAAGACCTTGCCTGCGCTCCAACGAATCCACAACGGCCAGCTTGTGGGAATACGTGTCACCATCCAAAACAGTAAATTCACAACCCTTTGCTGTCGGATCAGTATTGCAAGGGTAAAATTCAGCAATGCCACTTGTGCTATCGCCGCGATGTCATAGACGCCCCCCGCAATCCATGACCCGTTTGCGACCCCGGCCCCAAAGACCCAAAGATTGACGACTGCCACCAATGCGGCCAGCCGTCGATACTCGATCAGTGCGGGATGACGGGTGATGTTTCGGAAGTTGAACCGCCGCGTTGCTGCGATATTGGTCGTTTGTGTGGTCATTCCATCCCCTCCAAAGGCGCTTCTGCCAAGGCCTTTGCTGCCATGTCCAGCAACATGCGTTTGTCCAGCTTTCCGCGGGATGTTTTTGGCAATTCGTCCACTGGCAGAACGATTTTCGGGCAGCAATAATAGGGCAATGCCCGTTCAACCTGAGCACGCGCCTCAACGGGACACACATGACCTGGGCTGACGAAAGCCACCAAAGTCCGATCATCGAACTTGAGAGTTACGGCTTGTTCGCAATTTTCCGTCGCTTCCAACGCAGATGATACACCATCTAATTCAACCCGGAATCCTCTGACCTTTACCAGATCATCAACACGCCCAAAATGCAGCAATTCACCTGTTTCGGTCCATGCGCCCAAATCGCGTGTGTTGAACATCATATGTCCCGGTCGGAACGGGTCGGGCTTGTAGCGCTCTGCATTCAGCGTGGGGTTCGCGATATACCCCGCCGTCACACAATCTCCGCCTGCCCACATCACGCCACGTTCACCAAAGGGTGCGGGCTTGAGGTTTTCATCAAGCACATAGACCGTATTGTTGGGGGTGGGTTTGCCGATTGTCAGCTGCGCCTTGTCCGGTGTGTGCAACATTGCAGTATTGATAATGGTCGTCTCGGTTGGCCCGCAAGAATTATAGAAGTCACAAAAACTTCCCCATTTATCAGCCAAAGGCCGGGGGCATGGCTCACCGGCCACTGCCGCTGTCTGCACCTGTCGACACGCATCAGCGTCGAGAGAGCCCAGAATAGAGGGGGTCGCAATCAAGACGTCAACGCGACTTGCAGTTTCCTGAATGTTATGACCGCGAATAACAAGAGTTGCCCCATTCGACAGGGCGCCCAATGTTTCCCAAGCAGCCATATCAAAAGCAATTGAGAGGATTTGACCAACAAGGCGTCCGGGCTTCATCCCCAAGTCGCCCGGCGCGGTTTGCAAAATATTGCACAGGTTCCGATGTGTGACCTGCACGCCATTTGGCACGCCCGTCGTCCCCGAAGTGAAAAGAACTATACAGATATCGTCTGGTTCTAGCGGGCTTTGGGCAGTCCAACGGGGCGCGTTCGTGTCGGCAAGTACATCTTCCAACACCACCTGCTTTTGTCCATCGACCAAGGCAAACTTGTCTGCACATTCCGCGATCGTTAGGGCCACCTTAGCATTTGTTACCGTCGAAATATGCGCCAAGGCGCTATCAGTTGCGACGCCAACATGCTGTGGGATGTAGTAAGCGCCCAACTTCATGCATGCCAAAATGCCAACCACCATCGGGATAGAGCGCTTCAGATAAAGCCCGACGCCGTCGCCGTGCCGCACGCCCAAGTCAGCCAGATGCTTTGCAACCCGTGCTGCCGCATCATCCAACGCACCATAACTGATGACCTCTCCTGCGCATTCCACCGCTGCTGTGTCGGGTTGAACGCGCGAAAAGTATTCAAACCCGGCAAGTATCGTCGGAAACCGAGGCACCGCATGGGGTCCAAACCCAAACCGAGCAAACCAGTCTTCAGGTATCTTGGGTCCGGAATGATCCAAGGCATGTATTGGCATTGCTGAAGCGAGGGGGCGACGCAGTTTGGTCGCAGCGTTGGATTGCGGCATAAATCATCTCCCGTAGTTTTCTTCACATTGCTGGGAAAATTTCCCATTGCCAAAACACAGTATTGTGAATGGGGTTGAATTGGCACTATTTGCCCGCAGCACTACCCTCTTGGGATAGCAAACAAAAAGCATGATTTTTTTGATGAGTGACACACAAACACCTATGGAAAGGATACTTGCATCAATACTCGCGCCGGTATCTAAGCTATTAATAAAAAACAATATTCAACTTCCGAACGTGATTGAAACGCTCAAGAGTTCCATGGTTCAAGGGGCGATTGCAGAGGGCGCTGAAACCGACAGCTTGATCAGTCTAAAGACAGGCGTTCATCGCAAAGATGTTAAGCGGATCCGCGCTGCGATTGGCACTGGGTCAACCGAAAAATATCCCATAAAAGGGTTGGCTATCGTGTTGTCGCACTGGGCAAACAATAAACGCTTCTGTGACACGGATGGTCAGCCACGGGTTTTGCACCGCAACACGAAAGATGGGTTTGATACCCTGATAAAGGTAAGCAAGGTCGATCTTGCGGCTGCAACTGTGTTGACGGAACTTTCCGCACAGAACCTGATAGCACAGCATGATGATGGCGGGATTGAACTTCTTTCGACCACTGTCATCGCCAAAACCGGTGAAGCGGCGCTTAAGACATTTGAGGCCACGGTCACGGACCACCTGCGTGTTGCAACAAGTAATGTCCTTTCACAGCCAGGCACACCACGTGATTTTGACCAGGTTGTTCGCTATTCGCACCTTTCGGGCGCATCTGTTGCAAAGCTTGAAGCCGAGGCACGCAAGCTGGGGCGTGAATACCTCGAACATATGAACGCCATGGCACACAGACTTCAAAGCGAAGACGACGCACAGGGGAATCTGTCGAATGGCAGGTTTGTCGCCGGCGTCTTCGTTGCACCCAGCTTTGACGGAACCCGCATCACTTCGGAACAGAAAGCCACGATAAATGACGCCTAAGCTACTCCTCCAGGGGCTGTACACCTCTTTGTTCATTGCGCTCGTTCCCCTTTCTGCGGTGCCGGCACAGGACAGCGAACGTGAAGGCGGTCTCACGGGTACCGGGATCGTGGGTGAGATCACTGCAATAGGTGATATCATCGTCAACGGACAACACATCGCTGTCGAGGCTGATCTGCGCGTTTCTTCGGCCCTCGGACCAAAAGAGGCAAGTGAACTTGTACCTGGTGATGTCATTGCCGCCACAGTTGCTTTGGGTGAAACGGGATGGACAGCGACCAGCATCACGGAAAATCATGTATTGGTTGGCCCCGTTGCGCATGAGGGTGAGGGACTTTTCACCGTACTAGGGGTCCCGGTGACATGGTCTGACCCAGTGACACCCGGCACATGGGTTGTGGTCAGCGGTTTCTGGACACCGGACGGCATCGCCGCGACGCGCGTTCAAACAATTGATCAGCAGGATACCTTTAGTTTTCAGGGCAGTTATCGCGCAAATTCAAACGGATCACCTGCTATGGTCGGCACGCTTGAACTTGATATCGATCCACTTCAGCATGCCAACGAAGGGGACATTATCCGCGTCACTGGCGTTTTGCACGGCGAAGATCTTATTGTCACGGATGTTCACCACGGCCTGTTCGATCATCCTGTCGCGCTTGTACTCGCTGAAGGTTATTTAACCAGCGTTGCGCCATCTGGCCACTACACCGTGGCCGGCAGCGGTTTGTCAGCTTACACCGACAATCACCAATCTATCATGACAACTGAACGTATTACCGTTTGTGGACTGGAAGGTCGTTTGGGTTTGCCAGATACGCGTGAATTGGGGGAACAGGTAGAACGCTTAGGGTGCTTGGACTATTCACAATAACGTCGGGGGCCTGCGTAAATCGAACCTTGTAATGACAAGGTTCGCAATCCGTTAATAAGCGCCAACCCGTTCTTGCTTTGTGGTCAACGGTTCATCAAACCGACATATCTGGGCCGGTTACACCAGTGTTCAGCATGAATTTTCACTCATTTCAGGCTGGTTGAACCGATATCAATCTAAGGTCAGTTTTCCATACTTTGCGCCCGCCCAGATTCTGCGCTATCGTGATTTGAATTTACACCAACTTTCTTTCACCTCCGCTTTAGGAGATCAAAATGCTTAGAAACTGGATCGTCATTGGCGTCCTTGCCGCCATCGGCGTTATCCTGATTGGCTACTGGCTTTCACTGCCCTCTGTGCCCGACGGCGTAACGCCGCAGGGTGACTATGATGATTGGATCAAATCCATCGGGGCGATCGCGGGCGGTATCACCACCCTGAGCGCTTCGATCTTTGGGGCCCTAAGTAAGCTTAACGACTACAAGAAAGCCAAGCTGGACATCGAAACGAAACGGCTTGAACTTGAAGAGAAACGCCGCAAGCAAGCAGCATCGGAAACATGATCCGTGCCTTGATAGTTAGCATCGGGATCGCCCTCTGCCCTATCGCCACCCATGCCGAAGGCTTGGACGAGGTCACTGTTGCCGACCGCTTTTCGAACTTTGAACACCTGTTGCACAGGGCGGGCTTCACCAACCTGCAGAAAAGCTATGCATTGGTTGTGGGCGTAAGCGACTTTGACCAATTTCAGGACCTGCCAACACAAAACGATCCGACCCGCGTGCGTGACTATCTGATCAATGAAGCAGGCTTTGACTACGTCCATATCTTGACCGAGGAAAAAGTCACCAAAGCGCGGCTTGAAGAACTTATGATCGACGAATTCCGCCCGCTGATTGGCCCCTCGGACCGGTTTTTGTTCTATTGGTCCGGCCACGGCGAAACGCTTGAGGTGGGCGGCGGCGAAATGGGCTTCCTCCCCCTTGCGCAAAGCAAAAAAGAGGCATTCTCGACCATGGTCGCTATGTCCGACCTGACCCGCTGGAACCGGTTCATTCAGGCGCATCAGGTGCTTTACCTGCTTGATAGCTGCTTTTCTGGCCTTGCGGGTGGCGCACCGCAGTCCGATCTGGCCGAGATTACGCGCGAACAGCTGTCCGGCCCCGGTCGGCATATGATCACCGCAGGTCGGGTCAACGAACAGACGATCGCGGTCGATGACCTTGGCGGGTCGATCTTTACCCATGCGCTGTTGAAGGGGCTGCGTGGCGCGGCTGATACGCGCAACGGGTTAGGGGCGGATGGATTGATCGCCGTGGGCGAGCTGCAAAGCTATATCGGGCAAGAGGTCGGACGCTTGCGGGGCGTTTACAATTGGCAAAAAACCATTACCCCGCAAATCCGCGACCTGTCCGGCAGCGATGGCGCGTTCTTCTTCCCGCTCCCCGCCAGCTTTCCGCCTGACGACGTTGATGATCGCGCAGACGCGGACAGTACGGTTATTCCACAGGGCGGCGATCCTGATATCCTTCAGTTGCAACAAGCCTTGGCCGACCTTGGCTATGATCCGGGGCCGACCGATGGGCAGTTGGGGTTTGCCACGCGCCTTGCCCTCAGCGCGTTTCAAACTGACAATGCGCTTGAGCGCACGGGTGACGCGGATGACGCAACGCTGATCGCCATCCTGAAGGCCTTGGCCCCATCCCCGCAAATCGACGCGCCCCCCGCGCAACCTTATCCTGTGCAAACCCCAGACCGTGGCCCGGAAATGGTGCGCATTGATGCTGCGACCTTCACAATGGGCCGCAATGACGCGGCCCCCGAAGAAGGGCCAGCCGTGGACGTCACGCTTGACCCGTTTCTTATCGCGACAACTGAAACCAGCATGGCCCTGTTCAACGAATACGTTGTGGACGAAGGGCTGGATTTCGTCAGTCAAAAGGTCGAGGCCGACCCAACCTGCTATGCTTGGACAGACGATGGCCGGCTGCGGCGCACAGCATTTGCGTATAACCAGTTGCAAAATACGCCAGAGGATCATCCCGTTGCCTGTGTGAACCTTGAAGATATTCAAGGATTTCTTGCGTGGCTGAACGCAGGCAACGATGGTGCACCTTACCGGCTACCAACCGAGGCCGAATTTGAGTACTTATTGGGCGGTCTTCCCGACCTGTCTGCTGCACAATGTGTGGCTGTGAATGCAGCGGATAGCGCATCGGTATTTCGCTGGCGGAACCAAAGCTGTGACGACGGGAACGCGTGGGTTTCACCTGTCGGATTTTACCCAGCAGACCAGTTCGGCCTTTACGATATGCGCGGGAACCTTTGGGAATGGGTCAGCGATTGCTGGCATCCAACCCACAATGACACCTCCCCAACACCCCCCTGCAAGACGGGAACCGTGAAAGGCGCATCCTTTGATGACCCACCGAAGAACTTGGCGGCAACAGTGCGCCAGCCAGTTGCAGCAAGTCGCAGGCAGACAAACATCGGGTTCAGAGTGGCGCGAGATGCGCGGTAACCAGCGTCAGCACTGAAGTCGCTCCAGAAAATTTGGGGCGTCGTATCTTTTCAGTTTCACGCCAAACTTGGCAACCATAGAACAATCCAAGGGAAAGCCACCAACAGCCCGATTGTCACGCCGTCTGCGATAAAGAACGGGGTGACACCCTTGAAAACATCTTGCACAGACAGATCATCGCGCACGCCCGCGACGACAAAGCAGTTCAGCCCGATGGGGGGCGTGATCAGGCAGAACTCGGCCATTTTGACCACCAGGATCCCGAACCAAATTGCGCACATAGGCCCTGACATCCCAAAGGCACTGTCGGCCGCACTGACTGTCTCGCCCCCGTTCAGGGCCATGACGGCTGGGTAAACGACAGGCAGCGTCAAAAGCAGCATTCCAATGGCGTCCATAAACATTCCCAGCACCGCGTAGGCCAATAGAATGCAGATGAGGATGACCATCGGCGACATGGTCAGCGAGGTAATCCAGTCTGAAAACGCGCTGGGTAAGTCTGCGAACCCCAGAAAGCGCACATAGATCAGCACCCCCCAAATGATCGTAAAGATCATAACACTTAATTTCGCGGTTTCGAGAAGCGCGTCGCGCAATTGTGGCCAGCGCATCCCTTGATAAAGCGCCATAAGGAACACAACAAAAGCCCCGATTGCGCCGCCCTCTGTTGGCGTACCCCATGCGTCTCCGCCGAAGGGATTATAAACAAAGCAGATGATGGTCACGACGACGAAGACAATCGGCAGCGCTGGTGGCAGTGACGCAAAACGCTCGCGCCAAGTGAAGCCTCTGACTGGTGGGCCAATGTTCTTGAATACAACGGCCATGCCGATGATCAGGCCCGCATAGACCAGCGCCGAAAACGCGCCGGGGATGAAGCCCGCAAGCAGCAACTTGCCGACGTCCTGCTCAACAATGATCGCATAAATCACAAGGATCGCCGATGGTGGGATCAAGGACGCCAGCGTGCCGCCAGCGGCCACAACGCCTGCGGCAAATCGCTTGTTATAGCCGATCTTGAGCATTTCGGGGATCGCGATACGCGCAAAGACGGCGGATGTGGCTACAGATGCGCCGGACACAGCCGCAAAGCCTGCAGTGGCGAAGACAGTCGATACAGCAAGGCCACCGGGCACCCAAGCGATCCAGCGTTTCGCCGCCTCAAACAGCGCCTTGGTCAGACCCGCGTAGTAAGCAAGGTAGCCGATCAGGATGAAGGTTGGGATAAGCGACAGCGCCTGCGAAGAAACCTTTGAGTGCGGCACCTGTCCAGCTGTCTTAACGGCCACGCCAAGCGCCCAGCCAAAATCATCAAAACCATAATCCTTCTTGGCCCAGAAAATCCAGATCAGGCCGATCATCCCGGCAAGGCCCGCCGCGAAGGCAACCCGCATCCCCAAGACCACCAGCACAAGCATGCCACCGGTGACCCAAAGGCCAATGTCAATCGGTTCCATTAGTCTTGCTCCGCCAATTGATCCGCTTCCATGCGGGCTTGGGTTGCAGCATCAGCGATCAGCGGTACGGCGATGGCTTGGCCTGTGATGATGGCACGCCAATAGGCCCAAACCTGCAGGCACAGCCGCAAACATAAGATCCCAAAGGCAAGCGGGGCCATAAGTTTCGCAGGCCAGATTGGCAAAGCAATGTCCATTGAACTATCGCGGCTCCACATCGGGGCGGCGAAATCAAAGCTGCGATCAAAATGCGCCCAGCTGCCCCAGACCAGCAGAACCATGAGGAACAGCACGCAGAGCGTAGTAATCAGCTCGACAACATAAAGAACGCGTCCGCGCAGCTTGCCCACGACAATGTCCATGCGGATGTGGCCACCTTCGCGCATCACGTAGGAAATGCCCATGAAGGCGATCAACGGCATGGCCTGTTCGATCCAGTCGACATAACCGGGGAGCGGCTGTTCAAAGAAGTTGCGCCCGGTGACCGACACAACCGCCAGAACCATCAGCGCAAAAACGCTAATCCCGCTGATCAGTGCAAAGACGCGTTCAAGGCGTAAAAGCCCGCGATCCATTTTGCTCAGCGTGCTGTCATCTGTCAGCACAAGTGATGCTGTCGCCATCGTGGCCGTCCCCCCACAGAATTTAAGTCAGAAAAGCAAATGGGCCCCGCACCCGGAGAACCGGGCGCGAGGCCGCAGACAGACTAGCTACCCGATGCGATCATACCCGTCACAAGATCATAAAGTTCCTGTGCAGGCAGACCGGCTGCGGTATTCTGCTCGATCCATGCTGCGGCAGCCGGGGCTGCTGCGGCTTCTTTGAAGGCGGCGATTTCCGCGTCCGAGAACGCCACACGTGTGATCCCGCGCTCTTCCAAAGCTGGGCCCCATGCGTCCATGGTCGCGCCGTTGTAATTGGCGACATAGTGATCCAGGGACGCGTCCACTGAGTCCATCAAGGCCGCGCGGTGTTCGTCAGACAGCCCTTCCAGCGCGTCCGTGTTGACGACAACAGGGCAGTTCACCGTGCCGGGGTTCAGGTTCTCTGTCCACCAAGTGGCGTTTTCGATTGTGCCAAAGGACATATGCGCGTGGGGCGCGAAGGCCACGGCCTTCACAACGCCCGAATCCATCGCCTGACGCACTTCGGATGCGGACATGGATGTTGGCACGGCACCGACGGTTTCCATCGCAGCACCAATCCCGCCAGTTGCACGCACGCTAAGGCCTTCGAAGTCAGCCAGTTTTGATGGCGCATCGCCCACGCCTGCAATATTGTATTGCGGCAATGGTGACGGCATCAGTAGCGTCGCATTCCAGCGCCCCAAATCCGCAACGGTGGCCGGGTGCTGATAGACGGCCATGGACAATTCAATTTCCTGCTCAAGCGATGAGACGCCCAAGAACGGCAGTTCCAGAACGGTGATGGACGGGTTCTTGTCGCGGTGATAGCCCGCGCAGAATTGCGCCATTTCAAATGCGCCAATAGAAATCCCGTCAAGGTTTTCGCGGTTATTTGACAGACCGCCGTAGCTGATGTTCAGCGTGAATTCGCCATTGGTCTTTTCAGAGACCAGTTCAGCAAGTTTTTCGACATGCTCGGTGAAGGCGCGCTGTTTGCCCCAAAGGGACACGTTCCATTCTTCGGCTGCGGCGCCTGTTGCAAAAGCAGCCACAAAAGCTGCCGTCGTGATACGTTTTAGGTGAATACCCATTGTTCATTTTCCTCCCAAAAAAATCGTGCGGCTAATTCAGCACGTTTTAAAGAAGCGGACTTATGAAGAAAAACGCAAGCGCTTGCGGGGGTGCCCTGCGGATTTCCGCATAGCTACAATAGCGCATCTTTATCGAGGCCAAGTTTGACGATTTTTTCGTTCAACGTGCGCCGTCCGATTCCAAGTTCATGCGCTACGTCATCCATGCGACCTGCGTGGGATTGAATGGCTTTGCCGATCATTTGTCGTTCAAATGCAGCGACGGCTTCGCGCAGCCCCGATTTTTGGGAATGGCCTGCTTCGTCAAACAGCACATCTTGGATCGACGTCATTCCGTGCCGCGCCATCGTCACGCGTCGGTCCATCAGATTGCGCAATTCGCGCACGTTGCCCGGCCATTCATGCGCCATCAACGCGCTAAGTTCGTCATCGCGCAGCGCTGGCGGGTCGCTGTCATAAAGGGTGGCAAATTCTTGACTGAACCGCATGGCAAGCAGCGCGATATCATCACGGCGTTCGCGCAGGGGGGGCAACTCAATGGAAAAGCCATCCAGCCGGAACATCAAATCGGCCCGCAAAGTGCCCGCTTTGATGGCAGCGTCTGTGTCTTTGTTTGTGGCCGCAATGACGCGCAGATCAACCTGTTCAGGCAGCCCTTTCTTGGGGTCCAAAACTTCGCCTGCGTCAATCATATGCAATAATACGGGTTGTACGTCCGGTGGGCATGCGCCGATTTCATCCAGCAGCAACGTCCCACCAGCTGCTTCGCGCGCGATGTAGGGTAAATGGTCAGCGCTGATCTGGGCCGCATTGATCGCAATATAGGGTCCGTCGCAGCGCGCGGACAGATCGTGGATCATACGCGCCACAAGGTTCTTACCCGTCCCAGTTTCGCCTTGCAGCAAAACATTCATGTCTGCGCTTGCCACCATCCCAATCGTGTCGCGCAGGCGGTGCATTTGCGGTGTTTGCCCCAGCAAGACACGATCCACACCGGATAATTCGCGCAGGCGTTCTTTCAGACGCAGGTTGCTTTGTTGCATTTGGTGGGCGTCGGCCGCGTGGGACAAAATAAGAAGCAATCGTTTGGGATCAAACGGCTTTTCCACGAAACTATAAGCCCCGTGGTTCATCGCTTCGACAGCCGTCGGGATGTCGCCATGGGCCGAGATCAGCACGACAGGGGGGGCAGAGACAAGCGATTGCAGCAGATCAAGGCCTGACATTTCGGGCATGCGCACATCGGACAAGATTACATCGGGCTGAAATTGAGCGATCCAGCGTTCCGCATCGGTGGCGCGGGCAAGGGCCTTGGTGGTCCAGCCCGCAGCTTCGGCCAGATCGACCAGTGAATTGCGCATCAGGCGATCGTCATCAATGATCAAGACCCTGTTGTCAGTCACTGCTTTGTCCTCCAACCGGCAAAGTCACCCGAAATTCCGCCCCGCCTTTGGGGGTGTCCTGTGCCTCTATCGTGCCGCCGTGGTCGGTGACAACACCTGCGGTGATTGTCAGGCCAAGGCCCATCCCCTCACCACTTTCGCGGGTTGTCGCAAAGGGTTCTTGTAGATCACTGAAGGTCTTGCCCTGCAATCCATGGCCTGTGTCAGACACTTTGAACCACACGTCATTGCTGGATCGCCCCATGGTGATTTTTACACATCTCACGTCCGTCGTTTCAACTGCGTCAAGCGCGTTGCGCACGATATTTGTCATGACCTGTTCGATCCGAAGTCGGTTCGCGGTCAGCATGATCGTTTCTTTGGGTGTCTCAAACTGAACGCTTGCTTGCCTGTCTTTGATGCTGGGTTCCAACAGCTCTAGCGCGTCAAGCATCGTATCTGCTAAATCAAAACGCTCAAAGCTGTCGCGGCCTTTGCGCGAAAAGAACTTCAACTGCCGGGTGATACTTTCCATGCGCTCTACAAGGCCTTGCATCTTGTCGCTGAGCTTTGAAGGGCCGACTGTCATCTCGGATGCAACCAGCTGGTTTTTCATCGCGGCAATGGGTTGGCCAAGTTCATGCGTAACTGAGGATGCCAATTGACCAAGGGCCGCCAAGCGCCCCGCCCGTTCAAGTTCTGCTTGGGTTTTTTGCAGATTGCGTTCGGCAAGGCGACGTTCCTCTATTTCCACAGCGAGGCGGGCGTTCGCTGAACGTAGTTCTGTTTCTTCTCGTTCAGACTTGCGCAAGGCCGTTCTAACGCTGCGCAAGCGATTGAACTGAAACAGGCTGAAGGTCAGCAAAGTCAGCGTTAAGAATCCGCCCGTCACCAGCCAAGCCCGGGTCACCGCTTGATCACTGGGAACGAAAAAATGCAACGTCCAACTGTTCGGCAGGTTTGAGGTGCTCAGGTACAAAAGACGATCATCCCCCAACTGCGCCACCCGGCGCCGTTCATCCAACGACCATACCAATGGATCCAGATGTTCAGAGCCAAATTGGCGCGTGGCAAGGATTTCGTCGCGCTGCGCTGTGGTGAGCGGCGACATTGTCGAATAGCGCCAGTCGGGGTCTGAGGCCAATAAGACCACCCCGTCATCATTGGCCAGAATGATACGCTCGCCCGATGCCTGCCATGTGTCTTGCAATTCGGACAGATCAATCTTGATCGCAATCACCCCGTCCAGATTGCTTTCAGAAGAACGCACACGCATCGCATAGAAATAACCGGGGATGCCCGTTGTCACCCCGATCCCGTAAAATTCACCAAACTCCCCCCTCTGGGCGGCTTGGAAATAGGGCCGAAATCCATAGTTCTGACCCTTAAAGCTATTGGTGCTTTTCGCATTCGAGGCCGCGATGGTATTGCCCGCATTGTCCATCAAATAAATCGCATCAAGCCCCGCACTTTGGGCAAACCGCGCAAGCCTGTAATCCAAAGGTTCGGACGGCCCACCTGCCAATGTGCGGGCGACGACAGGATCAAGCGACAACAAGAACGGCAGATGCGCGAAATGGCGTAACTCTGATTCCAATGTGCTGCGGTACAATGTCAGTCGTGCTTGGGCCTTATCAATCTCTTGCGACTTGAAAAAGCTAAAGGAGGCCCAATACAGACCTGTCGCCAGACAAAGGACGAAAACCGCAAAAAGAAGCTTGGTAAACCGCATCATTTATGAGTGAAGGCAAGATGTCGTAAAATCAACTAGATCAACCGCGCCGGGTTTACCGCAGGCCGATTTATCTTCAACACGCGGCTATGTCTGATCTTGCCGGAACTGCCGAAAACTTTGCCTCGGATTCGGCTGGCGGGGTAGTGCAGATTGGGTCCAGCACGCGGCGCGTGTTGACTTAAGATGACCTAAATTCATACAGCTGCGCCCCGCACGCAGGGAGGTGTTACTTTTTTTGCCCTCTACGCCATGCAAGGAATGCTGCGACCGAAAACGCAGCAATCGACGAAGCAAGTGGCACCATCGACGTCGCAACGATAACCTCGTGATGCGCGAGGGCGGGTGTGGAGGTAAATATAAAAATAACACTAAGCCCCCTTTTCATGCGATCTCTCCTTTGGCTGCCGCATGGCTTTTGACAAAACTGCGCACGTCTTCCACATGCTTTGTGTGCAAAGACACATACACCAGCCCCATATTGGTGCGTTCTGTGACCATCGGCCCGGGATAGGGCAAATAGCTTAGCTCTTTTGATCCAAAAGAAGGCGAAGCGGTGCCGACCTGCCATTCGGTTGTCAGCGTGACGTCGACCAGTTTCAACGTCGGCCCGCCATCAGGGTCCACCTTTTCCAAGGGCACCCCTGCAAGGCGCAGATAGGCCATTTTATCCTTGGCGTCGCTAAATCCCTCGATGAATTGCGTCGTTAAAACCTTCAGTTCTTCGGCCTTGTCTGCATCCGGCATGTGGCTGTGCAGATGTTCACCGTCATGGGGGTGGTTATGGCCGATGTGGCCAATATGGCCGTTCACGATATCATGTGGCATTGGACCACCGCTTTCCTTCAAATTCACCGTGCGGGATCGTCACGGGTTTATCCATGTGCCGCTTATGCGCGCCCATTTTGCCAGATGACACAAGTGAGCCAAGCACATCAACGATGACCCGCGTGCCCATCAGTGCGGTGATTTCAGATTGATCATAAGGCGGTGCAACCTCGACCAGTTCCATTCCACAGATGCCTTCGGCGGCGACTTTGGACACAAGCGCAAGCGCTTCGCGGGGCAAGAACCCACCCGGTTCCGGCCAGCCCGTTCCGGGGACAAAGCCGCAATCAATGCTGTCGATATCAAACGACAGATACACCATATCAACGCCATCCCATGCCATTTCCAAGGCCATCTCGACAGTCTTATCGATCCCCATCTTTTCCATGTCTCCCATGGTAATGATGTTGGTTTCACGCTCACGGGCAACCTTCACGGCCTCGCGCGGGACCTGCCAGCCACCGATGCCAATCTGCACAAGGTTCTTGGCAGGCACGTTGTCCATGTTGGTGGCATGGAACCATGGGGTCGTGTGCATCCGTTCATCCAGGTCTTTTTCTTGAATATCGGCATGGCGATCAAAGTGGATGATCCCGATCTTCTTGGATGTACATTCCGCGATGCCGCGCACACAAGGAAAGCCGATGGAATGGTCCCCGCCGATCATGATCGGCAAAGACCCAGACGAGGCAACATGGCTGACACCTCGGGTGATCTGGTCAAACGTCTTTTCGATATTGGCCGGGATCGTGAACACGTCACCTGCATCACACAGGGTCATTTGTTCACGCAAATCGACGGCCATTTCGTAATTATAAGGCGTGTAAAGCGCCGAGATTTTGCGCAACCCTTGCGGGCCAAACCGCGTGCCGGCCCGATAGGTCGTACCGCCATCAAACGGGATGCCAAGGACGGTTGCATCGTAATCGCCCACCTCTGTCACATCCTCAGCATAGGGTGCTTTGAGGAAAGTGTTGATCCCTGCGTAATGGGGCAGTTCACCCCGCGCGAATGTCGGGATCGACTTGTCTTCGATGCTGTCTGACCCTGTCAGCCCCATCCGAAGCGCCCAACGCTTCTCTTCGTCCCAGCCGGTTTCGGGGAGGCCCTCTTCGGCTTGCATCGCTTTCCAGCCGCGCAGTTTTGTCAAATCGGGGTGGTGATACCGCAGATCATCAACACGGTGGTCGCGTGGATGGTGGGAACGGGTCCTATCAGTGGGCCTGCAAAACATGTGTATCATCCTTAAGTTGTTGAAACGGAATGCCGCCATCACGGGCGTCAAAGTCATAGGTGATCGTCGCGCCATAGGCGTTCGGATCATGTAGATCCCAGCGGGGTTTATCGAAGACCAACACGCGGTCACCTAGCTTGAAGGCTTCATCAAGGTCATGGGTGACCATAAAGACCGTCATGCCTGTCTCGGTGCGCAACTCTGTCAAGAAATCGTGCATCGACAGCCGCGTGCCGGGGTCCAAAGCGCCGAAGGGTTCATCCAATAACAAAACGCGCGGGCGGGCGGCCAAAGCTTGTCCAATGGCAAGCCGCTGCTGCATGCCGCCTGATAAGGTCGCGGGGTACTGGTCTGCGACGTGATCAAGACCGCACCGCGCAGAGACTTCATCAGCCCGCGCCAAAGCAGCCGCGCGGTTGGCCCCAAAGAACCGACCCCAGCCAGTGCGAAAGCTTTCGCCTGCGACGATGTTTTCGCGCACAGTCAGATGGGGGAATACCGAATACTTTTGAAAAACGACCCCCCTATCAAGACCGGGTTCAGTGGCGGGCGGTGCGCCGTCGATGCTGATCGTCCCGCGGGTCGGGCGTTCTTGGGCCAGAAGCAGGCGGAGGAATGTGGACTTCCCACAACCCGACGCGCCCACGATTGAGATGAATTCGCCTTCTTGCACACTGACACTCACCCGCTCGATAATCGGGCGGTGGTCGTAGGTTTGGAAGACGTCCTTGACGGTGACGAAACTCATAACCCCTCCTGCGCCCAAGGATAGAAATGGCGCGACGCTGCGCGGAGCGCCCAATCAATCACGAAGGCAAGGATCGTGATCCAAATGACGTAGGTAAAGATCACATCCATAGCGAGGTAGCGGCGCACCAAAAAGATGCGGTAGCCAAGGCCAAGGTCAGAGGCGATCGCCTCGGCCGCAATAAGAAACAACCACGCTGGGCCCAGTGACAAGCGCACAGATTGAATGAGGCGCGGCATGACTTGTGGGAGGGCAACGCGGATTGCGATGACCCAGCTGGAGGCACCCAAGGTCTGCGCTTTGACCAGCAGTTCTTCGGGTAATTCGATGACCCGTTGGCTAAGATCGCGGATCAGAAACGGGAGGGTGCCAACGACAATCAGCACGACCTTTGAAAGCTCACCCAGTCCAAACACAATGAACAGGATCGGCAAAAGGGCGAGCGGTGGGATCATGGACAAAACAGCGACGAACTGCGCAAGAAGGCTGCGCACAAGCGGCAGCAATCCGATGAGCAGTCCAAAAACCAACCCAATACTGGCAGAAATCGAAATCCCAAGCCCCAGCCGTTTCAGGCTGGCCCAAGTATCGTGCCAAAACAGAATACGCCCAGAGCGGCGGTCGCCTTCACTGACCAGCCGCACCATCGTGTCCCAAATCTTGGACGGCGCGGGCAACAGCTTGTCCTGCGGGTTCGCTGTCAGCCGGATGTCAGACGCGATCGCATAGGCGACAAGGACCAGAACGAACGGCAACACGGCCAGAAGCACCGCCAAAGGGCGCGCGGGTTTGAGGTTTATAAAACGCATATCAAACGCCCGCTGCAACTTTGCGTGCAGCGGGCTTGTTCCCTACAGATCGCCGTCAGCGGCCATTTGCATGTAGGTTGTGTCAAAGCGGAAGGTCACATTGCCGCTGTCCCCTGTAATACTGCCGTCAGGGTATTCCACACCTATGAAATCAGCTGAAGGCGCACCTTCGCCAAGGATACCCTTGTCGAACAGAAACTCTGCGACGGCGACCATCGTGTCTGGCAGTTCCGCGCTTGAGGTAAAGGCTACAGCGTCGGCTGGGTCAAAAAACATCTCGGTCGAGGCAAGCTGCGCTTGATAGCCAGCAAGGTCGGTGCCAGAGGCTTCGGCCATGGCGGTCAGCACCTCTTCATCCCCCTCAGCCATCAAAGTCATGACCTCATACCAAGCACCGACAAGCGCTTTACCAAAGTCGGGGTTGGCGGCCAGTGTATCCGTGTTCACGACCATCAGATCGATGATTTCACCGGGGATGTCAGAGCTGTCGAACAGTTTCGTGGCACTTGGGTCTTCCAGAATTTCCGACACCAGTGGGTTCCACGTCACCACCGCCTGCACGTCATCAGTGGCGAAGGCCGCGATCATATCCGCGTCGGATGTATTGATAACACCACCCAAATCCGCTTCTGACAGACCTACGGAATCAAGACCGCGCGCCAGCAGATAATGCGACACAGACAATTCCACCAAGTTCACAGGCTTGCCCGCGAGAGAGGCCAAATCGCCATCGCCCTTGATGATCACTGCATCATTGCCGTTGGAATAATCGCCGACGATCAAAGCGGTCGTGTCAACGCCGCCTCCTGACGGAATGGACAAAGTATCCATGTTCGTCGCGGATACACCATCAAACTGGCCGGCGGTATACTGATTGATCGACTCGACGTAATCGTTGATCTGAACGATCTCGACGTCGATGCCGTATTTATCGGCCCATTTGTCCATGATGCCGCTATCTTCCAGATAGCCCCATGGCATCCAACCCACGTAAATGGACCACGCGACTTTGAATTCAGTTTTCTCTTGGGCGATTGCAGTCGTGCTCAGGGCGGATGACATCAAGATGGCCAGCGCTGTCAATTTAGTAAATTTCATCATTCTCGGTCTCCATCAACGGTGTGAAATGGAATGACCCAAGGGGTGGTGATGCTGGGCGCGGGTCAAACCTGCGCAGTAGCCTCCCGGGATTTTGCCCCGCCGTGTACCGATGCACCTGTGGGCGCACGGCGACAACTCTTGGACCTGACCCCGAATTTCGGGCGGAACCCTAGTTATCCTGCACATATACTAAAGACAGAACGGTGCGCTATGCGCAAACTTGGGCACGCAGTCCAAAGACCTGACCGGCTGATTGCGCCTAAAATTTAAGCGAGAAATAATGATAAGATCAAATATGCAGCTTTTGACAAGCGGACGCCCGCATTTTCTTTGTGCTTTCAACAGATCGACGCAACACAGGCTTCAAATTTCTCTGCTGGGGATTGGTATTGCCGTGTTTTTCTGGGCCGTTGGTTCAGCTCGAGCCTGGCCTTGTCGGGTATCCGACGAATGCAACAGTCCCGATCATCGCTGCCCTTTGACAAAGCTTTTGTTTTGAAGCGTCAACTTATCGCTAGGTGCCCGCGCTAGGACATACGTCATCCTCTGCGAGAATGCGTGCGGCATAGATCAGCAAAAAAGCCCCGCCGTTTCCAGCGGGGCTTTCCAAATTCTAGACGTTCAAAAAGGTAACTTATTCGTCGCCCTTCAGCGCCGCACCCAAGATGTCGCCCAAAGATGCGCCAGAGTCGGATGAACCGAACTGCTCGACAGCTTCTTTCTCTTCTGCGATTTCGCGGGCTTTGATCGACAGGCCCAGCTTGCGGGACTTGCTGTCGATGTTGGTCACGCGCACGTCGACCTTGTCGCCAACGCCGAAACGCTCTGGGCGCTGCTCGGCACGGTCGCGCGACAGATCGGAGCGAC
>CAYPVL010000021.1:36347-36925 GCA_964414165.1 uncultured Cognatiyoonia sp. | reverse complement strand
ACCCACCGCAAACCACATCGCCAAGCACGTCAAAGATCACCACATCGGTGTCTTCCAACATGTGATGCTGCTTGAGCAGTTTGACCGTCTGCCCGACAACATAGCCACCGCAACCAGTACCCGCTGGCGGCCCGCCAGCCTCGACGCATTTCACGCCGTTGAAGCCTTCGAACACAAAGTCCTCAGGGCGCAGTTCCTCGGCATGGAAATCGACGTCCTTGAGGATATCAATCACCGTCGGCACCAAGGTTCCAGTCAGCGTAAAGGTGCTGTCGTGCTTGGGATCGCAGCCGATCTGCAAGACCCGCTTGCCCAGCATCGAAAAGGCCGCCGACAGGTTGGACGAGGTGGTCGATTTCCCAATCCCGCCTTTGCCGTAGACCGCAAACACCTGCGCGCCTTCAATCTTGTCGCTGTCGTCCTGATGGACCTGAACAGAGCCTTCGCCGTCCAGCCCTTTCAGGTTCGGTACGTCATCTCTCGGGCTCATAGCGCCTCCATTTCACATGAAGCGAAAGCCCCATGTCTCTTTGGTTTCAAAATATCCCGGGGGGAGTCCGCAGGACGGGGGGCTGGCC
>CAYPVL010000021.1:0-36337 GCA_964414165.1 uncultured Cognatiyoonia sp. | reverse complement strand
TTGTTCTCCCGCTGGGGGGGGGGGGGCGCCGGGCGCGCGCGCCCCCCCCCCCCCCCCCCCCCCCGCTCGCCGCAGGCGCAAAGGTCACAAAAAGGGTCATTCCGCAGCCACCCCTTCCATCTTGTCTTCCAGGGCATCCGCCGCATCCTGCAACGCGGCCAAAGTGGCCTCATCCGGGGCCCAATAGTCGCGATCCGACGCCTCAAGCAGACGGTTCGCCATCCGCATGGATGCCTGTGGATTTAAATCCGCCAACCGCGCGCGCATTGCGTCATCCAGCACAAAGGTCTCGGACAGTTTCTGATAGACCCAAGGCTCTACCTCGCCCGTTGTCGCGGACCAGCCCATGGTATTCGTGATATGCGCCTCGATCTGGCGCACACCTTCGTGGCCGTGCTTAAGCAAACCTTCATAGAATTTTGGATTCAACGACCGCGACCGCGTTTCAAGCGCGACCTGATCCTGCAAGGTACGCACCTTCGCCGTCCCACGGGTCTGATCCCCGATATAAACAGGGGCAGATACACCACCCTTGGCACGTTTTACCGCGCGGGCGATCCCGCCAAGCGTGTCAAAGTAGTGATCCACGGTCGTCACACCCAGTTCGACCGATTCAAGGTTCTGATAGGCCAGATCCACGTCCTTCAACGTGCGCTGCAACAGGTCGGCGTTCTGAACCGCTTTGCCGTTCACACCGTATGCAAAGGACTTGCGGGCCTGATAGGCATCGGCCAATTCATCCTCATCCCCAAAGGCAGAGCTATCAATCAGCTGGTTCACATTGGACCCATAGGCCCCTTCCGCATTCGAAAAGACGCGCAAAGCAGCCGTTTCAAGATCGCATCCGGTTTGATCGGCATAGGCCAGCGCATGGGCGCGGATAAAGTTCTGATCCAGAGGCTCATCGGCTTGCGCACATTTCAACGCAGCTTCCGCCAACATCCGGCTTTGCAGTGGCAGCAGATCGCGGAAGATGCCCGACAGGGTCATCAGCACATCAATGCGCGGACGCCCCAGTTTGGCCAAAGGCACGAGATCAGCACCGGACAACCGCCCATAGCTGTCAAAGCGCGGGGTACACCCCATCAGCGCCAAAGCCTGCCCAATCGGGCCGCCATCGGATTTAATATTGTCAGACCCCCACAAAACCAGCGCCACAGTGCGTGGGAAACCCTCATGGGTTTCCAGCAGCACATCAGCAAGCTTCGCACCTTCCTGCAGTGCAAAAGCGGTCGGCATGCGGAAGGGATCAAAGGCGTGGATGTTACGCCCCGTCGGCATAATCTCAGGCGAACGGATCAGATCGCCACCGGGTACTGGTGCAATGTAATGACCGCTCAGCGCGCGCATCAAGGCGGGCAGTTCATGATCCTCACCCATCAGCGCTTTGGCGGCATCCGTTGCCTCGCCTTCAGGCATCTGCCGGATCATGTCAACCTGGGCTGCCGCGCTCATCGGTTGACCGACGATGTGCAGACCTTCGGGGATCAGCGATCCTTCGGTTTCAAGCAGTTTCAGCCAAAGCTTTTCGATGTCCCGCGCGTTCAAATCCATCGCGTTGGCCTGATCGCGGATCAGCTGTTCCAAATCGGCGCGCGCCGCATCCTCAGGGCGCATATTGCGCCAAAGGGTGACGCTGTCCTTCAACTCGGCGAGGCCCTTATACAGACCCGCCGTCGCCAAAGGCGGCGTTAGATGCGTGATCGTGATCGCATTACTGCGCCGCTTGGCCAGCGTCGCCTCGGACGGATTGTTGGCCGCGTAAAGATAGACATTTGGCACTTCACCGATCAGCCGGTCCGGCCAGTCTTTCGCCCCAAGCCCGGCCTGCTTACCCGGCATGAACTCAAGCGCGCCGTGCATGCCGAAGTGCAGGTAAACATCCGCCCCGAAACTGTCGCGCATCCATTGATAGAAAGCCACGAAAGCATGGGTCGGGGCAAAGCCCTTTTCAAACAGCAGGCGCATCGGGTCGCCTTCATAGCCAAAGGCAGGCTGCACGCCGACAAAGACATTCCCGAACTGATGGCCCAGCACGAACACCCCGCGCCCATCCGACTGGACCCGACCGGGGGCGGGGCCCCATGCGGCCTCAACTTCGGCCAGATGGGGCGACGTCTTCACAATGGTTTCGGCATCGACATGGGCAGCGACATTCGCCTCTTGCCCATATTGCGCGGCATTGCCTTTGAGGATGATCGCGCGCAGGTCATCGACTGTTGCGGGCACCTCAAGGTCATAACCCTCAGCTTTCAGGCGGTTCAGTGTGTTGAACAAGCTTTCAAAGACCGACAAATACGCCGCTGTCCCGACTGCACCTGCATTCGGCGGAAAGCCGAACAGGACGATGCCGACCTTCTTTGCGGCATTCTCTTTGCGGCGCAAAAGCGCGAGGCGGAGGGTCTTCTCTGTCAGATTTTCAATCCGCTCATGACAAGGGGACATCGCCTTGCAGTCTGACTGCGCAATACAACGATGCGCACAACCCTGACAGCCATCCACCCCATGCCGCCCGGCAAAGACAGTGGGGTTCGTGGCCCCGTCAATCTCGGGCAGGGCGACAAGCATGGTCGTCTCAATCGGCCCGAGCCCCTGGTCATTTTCGGCCCATTGCGCAAGGGTCTGGAACTCAAGCGGTTGAGCGGCAATGTAGGGGACGTTCAGCTTTTTCAGCAGGGCAACAGCCGCATCACTGTCATTGTAAGCCGGGCCACCAACCAGCGAAAACCCAGTGAGCGAGACCATCGCATCAACGCGCCCTTGAAAATAATTTTCAATCGCAGGCGTCCCATCAAGCCCCCCGGCGAAGGCAGGGATCACTTGGATACCGCGCGCCGCAAAGCTGCGAATGACCGCATCATAATGCGCTGTGTCCGAGGCCAAAATGTAGGACCTCAGCATGAGCACACCGACGGTCGCAACAGGTGCGTCAATCTTCGGCAATTCTACCAAATCGGTGGTGATGTGATGGGCAGGCAGATCAGGGTGGTAAAGGCCCACATCAGGGTATTTGATCGGCATCGGTGCATTGCCCGCCACCCAATCAGGGCGATCCGCGTAGCGGCTGATCAGAAAGCGCACCATGCTTTCGACGTTGTCATCTGAACCGCCCAGCCAGTATTGCATCGACAGGAACCAAGCGCGCAAATCCTGCGCTTTGCCGGGGATCAGCTTGAGGATCTTGGGCAAACGGCGCAGCACTTTCATCTGCTTGGCTCCGGACGACGCGGATGGCTTGGCCGAACCGCGCAGCTTCTTGAGCAAAGCCATCGCACCGCTTGCGGGCTTGGCCATGTCCAGATCGCCCATTTTCGTCAGCTTGACGATAGCTGTGTCGGCAATCAGTCCGACCATCGCATCACAATCGTCGCGCCGGGCCTCAAGCGCGGGCAGGATCGCGCTGACGTGTTCTTCAAGGAAGATAATGTTCGCGATGACGATATCAGCCGTCGCAACCGCCGCTTTCGCCGCCTCAAGAGATGCTGGGCTTTCGCCCCATTCGGCGGCCGCATGCACGGACAGTTCCAGCCCCGGATAATCCCCCGCCAATCGTGGCATGACACGGGTGGCAGGGCCAGCGGCGTGCTGATCCAGCGTGACAATCACCACGCGGTAAGGCTTATGGATCACCTCATCGCGCATAGTGGGCCTTTGCCTCATAAAGCGTATCAAGCGAAATTTCGGCGAGGCCCTTTTCAGTCGCAAACGTCTCGGTATTGCGCCGGGCTTTGCCGCGTACAAAGAAAGGTATCTTCTTCAACTCACGCTCAGCGTCAGCCAACCACACCAACACGTCGGTCTTGGGCGCTTCATCCACACTCTTTGGTTTTAAAATATCCCCGGTCGCCATTTCTGCGCCATTGGTCCGAGCGGAAATGGCGACGGCATCCTCAGCTGGCAAAGGGCTGTGCCCTCCATGATGGCTCGGCCCGGCAGCATCATGAAATTCAAAGTCATCACGGAACATCGTAAGCAGATGTTCTTCAAGCCCCATCACAAGCGGATGGATCAGCGTATCGAAGATGACATTCGCGCCTTCAAAACCCATCTGCGGTGAATAGCGGGCCGGGTAGTCTTGCACATGCACAGGGGCAGAGATCACAGCGCAAGGGATGCCCAGGCGCTTGCCGATGTGCCGCTCCATTTGGGTGCCAAGGATCATTTCGGGGCTGATGGCTTCGATGGCCTGCTCAACCGCGAGGTAGTCGTCAGAGATCAACGCCTCAAGCCCAAACTCTTTGGCCAAAGCCCGCACGGGCCGCGCCATTTCGCGGTTGTAGCAACCGATGCCAACAACCTCGAACCCCATTTCATCGCGGGCGATGCGGGCGTGCGCCAGGACGTGGGTGCCGTCGCCGAAGATGAAGACGCGCTTGCCGGTCAGATAGGTGCTGTCCACGGACCGGGACCACCACGGCATGCGCAAGCGGGATTCGTCTGGTTTGGCGTTCAGACCGGTGATCGCGTTCACCTCGGCGATGAAATCGCGGGTGGCACCGACGCCGATTGGGACGGTTTTGGTGAAAGGCTGATTATGCGTCCGCTCAAGCCAGCGCGCGGCGGCTTCCCCGGTTTCGGGGTAGAGCAGGACGTTGAAATGCGCGGCAGGGATTTTGGCGATATCCGATGGAGTCGCATCCAGAGGCGCGATCACATTCACATCGACGCCGAGGTCATAGAGTAGCCCCGTGATTTCTTCGACATCGTCACGGTTGCGGAAACCCAGCGCCGTAGGGCCGAGGATGTTGCAAGAGATACGCTCTGTTCGGTCGCAAGGCTGCGCGAGGTGGCGGACGATTTGATAGAACGTCTCATCCGCGCCGAAGTTCTCTTTGCGGGAATAGCTGGGGAGTTCCAGAGGGATAACCGGGATACCAAGGCCCATGGTCTCAGCAAGGCCAGCGGGATCGTCTTGGATCAACTCGGCAGTGCAAGAGGCCCCGACGATGATCGCTTCGGGATCGAACCGGTCGATGGCTTGCTGGCAGGCGTCTTTGAATAGATAGGCCGTATCCGCCCCAAGATCGCGGGCCTGAAAAGTGGTGTAGGTCACAGGCGGGCGGTGGTTGCGCCGCTCGATCATGGTGAACAGCAGGTCGGCGTAAGTGTCGCCTTGGGGGGCGTGCAGGACGTAGTGCAGGCCTTTCATCGCGGTCGCAACGCGCATGGCACCGACGTGGGGCGGGCCCTCATATGTCCAGACGGTAAGTTTCATTCCGCCGCTTCCATCTTAAGGACCGCTTTGCGGCGGACGGGGCGGGAGAAGAGGCCCGCAAGGTCGCCAGCCTGTTCGTAGAAATGGACTGGGGTGAAAACCAACTCAATGGCCCATTTGGTGGTGAGGCCTTCGGCTTCAAGTGGGTTCGCAAGGCCAAGACCACAAACTGTCAGGTCAGGCCGCGCGGCGCGTGCGCGGTCGAGTTGAAGATCAACATCTTGCCCTTCGCTGATCTGTGGCCCGGCGGGCAGCAGATCAAGGTCGGGACCGTGAAGCGCGTCATGGATGTAGGGTGATCCAACTTCGATCGCTGTCATCCCGCATTCGCGTGTCAGGAATCGCGCGAGCGGGATTTCAAGCTGGCTGTCAGGGAAGAAGAAGACGGACTTGCCTTTGAGCGCTTCGGCGGCTTGCGCGATGGCTTTCCGAGCGCGGGCGCGCGGGGCGGCGGTGACTTTGTCGAAGACCTCTGCACTCACACCGAATTCGGTGGCAATGGTTTGCAGCCAGACAGTCGTGCCCTCATCCCCAAATGGGAAAGGGGCTGCAAGGTGACGCGCGCCACGTCGGACGAGCGCTGCGTGGGTTTCACCAAGGAAAGGCTGCGTGAGCGCGAAGACCGTGTTCGGGCCGACGGCTGTGGTTTCATCAATTCGCCGCGCAGGCAGCAGGCGGATGTTGTCGACGCCCATGTCTGTGAGAAGCGACAGCATCTGATCCTCAACCACATCAGGCAAGGCACCGACCAGCAGCAATTCGCGGGCGGTCGTGTCTTTCAGGACAGGAACCATAGAGGCAAGGCAGGCATCTTCGCCTTCGGTAAAGGTCGTCTCAATCCCGGAACCCGAATAATTCAGCACCCGCACATGGGGGGCGTGAATTTGGGACAAACGCTCTGCTGCGCGGGCAAGGTCGATCTTGATCACTTCGGATGGGCATGACCCGACAAGGAACAACTGCCGAATGTCAGGGCGACGTTCCAGAAGTCGGGCAACTTCGCGGTCAATCTCGACATGGGCGTCGGCCATGCCGGCAAGGTCGGTTTCTTCAAGAATCGCTGTGCCGAATCGTGGTTCGGCGAAAATCATCACCCCCGCAGCCGACTGAAGCAGATGCGCACAGGTGCGCGAACCCACCACAAGGAAGAACGCGTCCTGCATTTTGCGGTGCAGCCAGATGATCCCGGTGAGGCCACAAAACACCTCGCGCTGACCGCGCTCTTTCAGGACGGGTGCGGACCGGCAACCGCCGTTGGATGGGGGTGTCAGGTCGTTCATGATGCGCCCTCTGCCGACAGACGCGCCATGCGCAGTTTCCAGACGAATTGCGCGGCATTCACAACGTAAATTGCATAGGCGATCAGGGCCAAGATCATCAGCCCAACGGGGCCAAGCCCGCCGAACCAGAGGAAATAAAGATACAATGAATGCAAGGCGATAACGCCAAAGCTCACCACATCTTCCCAAAAGAACGCAGGGGCGAAAAGGTATTGGCCAAAGACCACTTTTTCCCAGATCGCACCGGTGACCATGATCAAGTAAAGAACAGCGGTTTTGAGAAGGATCGAGATGGTCGCGGCGGTGTATCCATCACCCGTCATCAGGTAGCGGATCACAAGCGCCAGAGAGATCAGGAAAACCACAAATTGCACCGGGGCGAGGATGCCCTGCACAAGCGTCCATTTGGTGTTGTCACGACGGCTCCGCTGCTCGGCTGTATACAGCTGAACGGCACGCGGAGATTTCCCGACGGAACCAAGTGTGACGACTGTCATGTAAGATTTCCCTGACACTTATTTGTGTAAACTTTATGAGTGACCCTTGAATGTGTCAACCTTGGTTTACATTACATTCTGCCAAGCTTGCTTACATATCCGCCGACAGAAAATTCGCACAAAGCCTTCAATAACAGGGGGTTGATCGATCGGACCGCGCGCCAGCCTTCAACAATGTCAATTTGCTTTGACAATCTGGTAGACAAGCACGACTATACAGCCCACACCGCGCGCATGTTGACCAGGGAACTGCGCCGGAAAGGTTTTAGGCGAATGGAAGAGTATCGCAATTCCAAGTCCCGCAATGAACGTCTTGTGTCTGCAAGGCGCGGGGAAGATGCGTCTTATGCAAACCTGTCAGCTGATGCACGCGATGCGCGCCTATTGGCCGAACTGACCGATCTTGTTTTGAACCGTCATCAAGGCGACGCGGATGCAGCCTTTCACCTGGCGACCCGTGCTGGTGTGTCACCAGAGGACATGGCCGATTACTATATCCCAGCCGTCGCCCGCGACTTGGGCGCGCAATGGTGTACGGATGAACTTGGCTTTGCTGAGGTCACCATCGGTTCTGCCCGTTTGCAGGCGATGCTGCGTGAACTCGGGGAAAGCTGGACCGCCGATCACGGCATGAACCCTGATGCATCCACCGTTCTACTGGTCGTAGCCGATGGCGTTCATCACACATTAGGTGCTTTCGTGTTGTCGGGGCAATTGCGCCGCAAAGGCCTGTCTGTGCGGCTTTTGCTGGGGGCTACACCGCAGAACATCAATGAATCCTTTGAACTGACCCAGTTTGATGCCGTGTTTATTTCATCAAATATTGGCGACAATCTTGAAAGTTTAAGAAAAATCGTAGATTCTATAAGAACGTCGCGGGGAAACCCGCCCCCTGTCGTTATCGGCGGGACATTGCTTGAAACGAATGCTGATGTGGTTGCACTAACGGGCACGGATTACATCGCCAAGACTGTTGATGAGGCCATTGCCCTTTGCAACCTAAGAACCAAGCCACGCATCAACGCCGCGATGGACCAATAGATGGGCCGGACCGTCCCTCTGTCGGGGAACAGCGCATGACCTCGCGTGGGACGAAGTATTGGGATAACGGCGCAATCCCATTGATTGCCCCCGATGTGTTGGGCGACATTATTTCAGAGATCGCGGATGTTGGCATCGTCATGTCAGAGACCGCCGAAGTGATTTCCGTCATCCTCAATGATACGATGGTCGCCTACAAAAGCCTGAAGGTTTTTGAGGGCAAACACTTCGCTGAAACCCTGAACGTCGAATCAAAACCCAAGTTTGAATCGCGTCTGGCCGAATTTCTGACAAGCGGCAGCCCAGTTCGCCCGCTTGAATTGAACCACGTCGATATGGCCCAGCGTGGTGAATATCCGCTTCGCTATAGTTTCCACCGTATTGGTCCTGATGGCACGATTCTTTTGTTAGGCCGTGACTTGCGCCCCGTCGCCGAGATGCAGCAGCAATTGGTCAAGGCGCAGATGGCGCTGGAACGTGACTATGAAGCCCAGCGCGAATATGACACCCGCTTTCGCGTCTTGATGGAAAGCACGACCGACGCCGTTCTGTTTGTTTCGACCCAAACCGGTCGCGTCACCGAAGCAAATCCTGCCGCTACGCGCCTTACGACCCTTGGCGCTGATGAACTGATTGGGCAGGATTTTTCAGATTTGTTTGACGGCAAGGGACGCGGTGATCTGCTTGATCAACTGTCGACCCAGGCCCTCACAAAGGCAGACACCAAGGTTGCGATGCCCTTGCGCAAGACGGGCATCAAAGTGCACCTTGCCCCGACCTTGTTTCGTGCCGCAGGCGAGCGGTTCATGCTTTGCCGCCTGTCAGAGGATGTAGGTGCCGACCAAACCGTCGATACCCTCGCCCAGAATATGCGCAGCCTTTATACCGCTGGGCCTGATGCCATGGTCTTTGCCAAGGAAGACGGTGCGCTTTTATCCGCAAACGAAAGCTTTCTGGACCTGATCGGCGTCGCCCATGATGTGAATATCCGGGGTCGCAGCCTTGCCGACTACCTTCAGCGTGGCACGGTCGATGTGAAAGTCATGACCGAAAATTCCGCGCGCACGGGTCGGATGCGCATGTATGCCTCAAAGATTGCAGGCGACTACGGCAGCCCCCGTAACGTCGAAATTTCGGTGACCCGGATTGATGCGGGTGATGCAGCGATTTTTGCCTTTGTGATCCGGGACGCCAACCGCGTTGACGGTGGCCGCACAACCGAGGCGCGGCCAGAGGACAACATTAATTCTGTGATCGAGCTGGTCGGCAGCGCGACCTTAAAAGAGATCGTCGCCGAAACCACGAATGTCGTCGAAAAGATGTGTATTGAAACCGCCGTCGAACTGACGATGAACAATCGCGTCGCTGCAGCCGAAATGCTCGGGCTATCGCGCCAGTCGCTTTATGTGAAGCTGCGCAAGTTTGACATTCTCAGCCGGGATGGCAGTGAATGATCAGTGCTGGTGGTCACGCGCTTTAACAGTAAAAACCACATCAATTTGACCCGCTTTTTCAAAGACAAGCGTTGCGGGAATTTCCTCACCCACCTCGAACGGATCTCCGTTTAGCCCCATAAACATCACATGCATCCCGCCGGGTGCAAAGGTGACGCTTTCCCCGGCAGGAATTGTCAGACTGTCCATATGGGTCATCTTTGCGATCTCATTCTCGATCACCATGTCATGGATCATCACGCGCGCAAACGCGGCATCAATCTTGATAAGCTTTGCATCGGTGGTGCCAGCGTTCGTGATCGTCAAATAGCCCGCGCCGGCGTTGGCCGTCACAGGTGTTTCTGTGGCGATGGTGTCATTGATCGTAAGATCACCCAACACGAACGCCTCGGCGCTTGCCCAAAGTGGAACGCTGCTGAACAAAAGCGCATGAAACAGTGTCTGTATAAGTGATTTCATCGCATTCGATCCCTAACCCATCGCTTGCAAACGCTTCAGCAAAGATGACGTATCCCACCGGTTCCCGCCCAGCTTTTGCACGTCTTTGTAGAACTGATCCACCAAAGCTGTGACTGGTAGGCTTGCGCCGTTTTCATTCGCTGTGTCCAAACAGATCCCCAGATCTTTGCGCATCCAATCAACTGCAAACCCGTGGTCCCATGTGTCATCCAACATTGTCTCGTACCGGTTGCTCATCTGCCAACTGCCAGCGGCCCCTTGGCTGATCACCTCGACCACTGCGCGTCCATCAAGGCCTGCCTTTTGCGCAAAGTGCAGCGCCTCGGATAGACCCTGTACAAGGCCTGCGATGGCAATTTGGTTACACATCTTGGTCATTTGTCCCGCACCGCTGTCACCGATCCGCTTGCAAAGTTTGGCATAGGTATCAATCACCAGCTCTGCCTTATCATAGGCCGCCTGATCCCCGCCGCACATCACAGAAAGCTGCCCATTTTCGGCCCCCGCTTGCCCACCAGAGATTGGCGCATCAACAAAGGAAATCCCCTTGGCTTTCGCTGCGTCGTAAAGTTCGCGTGTCACAGCTGCGGATACGGTGGTGTGATCCACGAATGTAGATCCGCTTTCCATTGTGGCAAAGGCCCCGTCTTCGCCCAGACACACCGACCGCAGGTCATCATCGTTTCCGACGCACGCCATCACAAAGCTTGCGCCTTTTGCGGCTTCTGCCGGGGTCACACCAAACGCGCCGCCATGTTCCCCAACCCAGTTTTCGGCCTTGGCCGTTGTGCGGTTATAAACTGTCACATCATGCCCTGCTTTTTGCAGATGCCCGGCCATGGGGTAGCCCATGACGCCAAGACCAAGGAACGCGAGACTTGCCATGATGATTTTCCTTTGTTTTGTGCCGCTTCTTGGGTGACGTTGGCATGAACGCCAATCCCCCTCAACCCGGATAATAGCCGAAATGCGTAAAGCGCGCTTCCCGACCTTGGCCCGTGATGTCATAGCAAACCATGCCCACGAACGCCCCGGTGAAAGAGGAATGTTCCGGCCCGCGCCCACCTTCATCTGAAATCAGATAGGCCTTGCGCGCAGGTCCAAGGGGGTGGGTTTCGCCACCAGAAGACCAGAAGAATTGCTGCGTTTCTCGGTTAACTTCGACGCGAAGGGTGATGGGGCCATCTGGGATCAAAACAGGCTCTGATAAAGGGAAATTAAGCTTTCCATCGGGCCAATCTGAATTGCAAGACATCACGGTCAATGCCCGCTTGCCCCCTTCGTGTGTGATAAGGGCCGCGTGGAAGCGGTGGCGGTCATAATATGTCGTGAGGCCCGCGCCCTGCTGGTAGGTTTCAGGATCAAAGTGAAGTGTTGTTTCAGCCCGGTAGGTGAAATGCTCCTGCCGCCGTGCGACAAGGGATTGTTCAAACCAACTACCAATACTTTCCCGCCCAATCAGTGCCAGACCGTCAGGGCCTGTGCGAAAGATGCGATCAGGTTCGGGGGTACGCAGCCATTGAAAATCAGCGTGAAGCGGCCCTTTTAGGTCGTACACCACATCTGCATCCGGCGTGCGCGGCGCGTTGCCAATCTCAACAGGTGGCAAAAGCCCACCCCCTTCAAGATACAGCCAATCATCGCGCCACACACAACGGGCGATCCCGGTTTCCCGCCCCATCGGGCAATTGCGAACACCATTCGCTTTCAAAGGTCGCCCCATCAGGAACGTATGCCAAGCCGTGCCATCGGATCCTTCGACATATTGTCCGTGCCCGGTGCGCTGCACCGAATGATCAGGTGCATCGCGTGTGGTCATCACATGTTGATCAGGGTGGGTTTCGTAGTGCCCCCAGATATCACGCGACCGCGCCAGCGTGACCGCGTGGTCATATGTGGTGCCACCTTCGGCCGTGGTCAGATAGTAGTATCCATTGCGCTTGAAGATATGCGGGGCCTCGGTCAGGCCACGCTCTGTTCCGTCATAAATATTGCGAATTGGCCCTATTAGACCCAGATTTTCATCCCATTCCTGCAAAAGTATCCCATCGAATGCATCGTGGGTAGGATTGCACCCAGACCCTTTTTGCCGGTGGTTCCAACGCATATTCATGAAGTACTTTCGCCCGTCATCATCGTGAAACAAGGACGGATCAAAGCCGCTTGAATTCACATAGATCGGGTCCGACCAATCCCCATCAACTGTATCACAGGTGACGATGTAATTATGCGCATCCTTAAAATCGCCCGCGTGTCGCTTTACATCAGTGTAGACCAGCCAGAACTTTCCATCTGCATGGCTAAGGCAGGGGGCCCAGACACCACAATCATCCGGATTACCGCGCATGTCTAACTGGCTCGCGCGGTTCAAAGGTCTGCTGACCAGTGTCCAGTTTGCAAGATCGCGCGAATGGTGGATTTGCACGCCCGGGAACCATTGGAAGGTGGATGTCGCGATATAATAGTCATCGCCGACACGACAGAAGGATGGATCAGGGTTGAAGCCGGGAAGAATTGGGTTGCGGATCATGAGTGCTGCCTTTTGTGATGGCCGTGACAGTTTCATGAGATGCTTCAGCGGTCCATTCATTTTTGCGCCCGGATTTTCAATGGACGCAATGCCCAGCTTCGCCGCCTTGGGCAAGGATGATGGGCCGTCGTCCTCAAGTTGCAGATCACTTCATTTTCAGACTCTTGTGAAGGCAAAATTTTGTGTCTACCCATTCTGCAAGAACGTGAAGGAACGCAGATGCAAAAGACAGTCGTGAACAGCTGGAATGAATGGGACCTCTTGAAGCATGTGATCGTTGGCCGTGCCGATGATTGTCATATTCCCCCAGAAGAGCCCGCACTTGACGCTAAAGTGCCAGAAGACAGCGACATGCGCGGCCAGTGGGGCCGTCGTCCACAAGAGACGATTGATCGCGCGAATGAGCTGCTGGATAATTTCGCCGCTTTGCTTGAAAAGCGCGGTGTGCGGGTGGATCGCCCGACTGCGATTGATCATTCTGTTCCTGCCACGACCCCCGATTTTCATACCGAAAGCCAGTTCGGCTGCATGCCCCCGCGCGATGTACTGCTGACCGTAGGGTCAGAGATGCTTGAGGCGACGATGTCTTATCGCTGTCGCTGGTTTGAATATCTAAACTATCGCCCGCTGATGCAGCGCTATTTCGACGAAGACCCCAACTTTCGCCATGAAAGCGCGCCCAAACCCCGTTTGACCGATGCTGATTACCACCCTGATTATCTGTCCGACAAAATCGGGGTTGAGAAACGGCTGAAATGGGCCGAAGAAAAATTCTTTGTCACCACCGAGGAAGAGCCGCTGTTTGATGCCGCCGACGTCTTGCGCTTTGGCCGTGATCTGGTGGTGCAACATGGATTTACAACGAATCTCAAGGGCATCGAATGGCTGCGCCGTCACTTCCCCAATCACCGCGTTCATACCGTCAATTTCCCGGGCGATCCCTACCCGATCCACATTGACGCGACCTTCACGCCACTGCGCCCCGGATTGATCCTGAACAATCCACAACGCCGTCTGCCCGAAGACCAGCGCAAGATGTATGCGGACAACGATTGGGAAATCGTCGATGCCGCGCAGCCTGCGCATAATGCGCCACCGCCTTTGTGCTATTCTTCGACTTGGCTTTCGATGAATGTTCTTGTGCTCGACCCGAAAACCGTCTGCGTGGAAAAGTCCGAAGTGTATCAGGCCGAACAGATGGACAAACTGGGCATGGAGGTGGTCGAGGTTGAATTGCGCGACGCTTACGCCTTTGGCGGTGGTTTGCATTGCTGCACGGCGGATGTGTATCGCGAAGGGACTTGCGAAGATTATTTTCCGAATTTGTCCTAGCTAGACATCATCGGGCGCATTCTGAACGCACGTGGCTAGACTTCGATATTGTCGATCAAGCGGACTCCGGCAAGCCATGCGGCAGCGAAAAGCCTTGCGTGAGGCTCTGTCTTGTCCAGAAGGGCAAGGTCAGCACTGCGCAGTTCGAAATAGTCAACTTCGTTGAATCCAGCAGCCAGAATCTGCGCCTTCGCATCCGCGGCAAGCGCATCCATTGAAGCGCCTTCTAACAAACGGTCGCGGACGTCGTTCATCACTTGCGCCATCGCAGGCGCTTTGATCCGCGACATGTCGGAAATCAACAAGTTGCGCGATGACATGGCCAACCCGTCTTCTTCGCGAATTGTGGGGCAACCGACGACTTCGATGGGGATATTCAGATCCCACGCCATGCGGCGCACGATTTGAAGTTGCTGATAATCTTTCTCACCAAAAAACGCCTGATCTGCGCTGGTTTGCAGGAACAGTTTCGACACAACTGTCGCCACCCCATCAAAGTGTCCGGGTCGATGCGCACCACAGAGCATATCGGTCAGGCCAGAAACCGAAACATTCGTCGCAAAGCCTTCGGGGTAGATTTGATCAGGGTCGGGCACATAGATCAGATCGACGCCGATGGATTCCAGCTTCTTTGCATCATCATGTTCGGTGCGTGGATAGTTCTTCAGATCATCCGGGTTGTTGAACTGCTTGGGGTTCACAAAGATCGTCACGATCACCCGGTCACAAGCCGCACGCGCGGCGCGCGCAAGGGACAAATGCCCCTGATGCAGCGCACCCATGGTCGGCACGACGCCGATAGTCTCACCCGCTTTGCGCCAAACTGCGGTTTGGGTGCGCAGGCCTGCAAGGCTACGCTCGATCGGTGCGATCATTTTGAGGGGGCCTTATCAGCGAAAACATGTTCAGCACCGGGGAAGGTGCGTGCGCGAACCTCGGCCGCATAGGCGGCGATGGCAGCGGCACCATCATCACCCAGATGCGCATAGCGTTTCACGAATTTCGCTTTGAATGCTGTGAACAGGCCCAGCATATCATCCACAACAAGGATCTGCCCATCGCACCCGGCACTTGCCCCGATGCCGATGGTGGGGATGGGAATAAGGGCAGTCACTTCGTCAGCAAGCGTTTCAGGCACTTTTTCAAGAACAACTGCAAAAGCCCCCGCATTTGATACCGCTTCGGCATCCGCAATCAGCGCCTGCTTTTCATCGCCACGCCCTTGTACCTTATAGCCGCCCAACGTGTTGATCGACTGCGGCGTCAGGCCGATATGCGCCATCACGGGGATGCCCCGTTTCACAAGAAACGCGATTGTATCGGCCATCTCAACACCGCCTTCAAGCTTGACCGCCCCCGCACTGGTTTCGGTCATAAGGCGCGCGGCGTTGCGAAACGCCTGCTCATGGCTTTCTTCATAGGACCCGAACGGCATATCAACGACCATCATCGCGCTTTGAAGCCCACGCGCAACGGCCTGTCCGTGCAGGATCATCATCTCCATCGTGACCCCAAGGGTGGAAGGCAGCCCGTGCAGCACCATACCGACGCTATCGCCCACAAGAACAAAGTCGCAATGTGCATCCATTATCTGCGCCATTGGCGTTGTATAAGCCGTGAGGCTCACCAGCGGCGTCCCGCCCTTGGCCGCCCGAATATCGTCGGGAAGGGGCGCGCGTTTCTTTGCGGTGGCACTCATGTCGGTCTCCGGCCTTTGGCTGTTACTTTCACAAATATCAGGCCCAAGCCTTGCTTTCCAGCACGAAGGCGACAGGATGGCCGGAACGGAGGGTCATTTAACATGCGCAACCTGATCACAGACGTCGCAGGCCTGCGCGTGGGCAATGCGCAGGATGATCTATTGAAGTCCGGCGTGACTGTTCTGACTGCCGATGCGCCGTTTCGCGCCAGCGTCCATGTGATGGGTGGCGCACCGGGCACGCGTGAAACTGATTTGCTTGCACCGGATAAATCTGTCGATGCGGTGGATGCGCTTGTTTTGTCCGGCGGTTCGGCCTTTGGCTTGGATGCCTGCGCTGGTGTGATGGATGCCCTGCGTAGCGATGGGCGCGGCTATACTGTTGGTCACGTGACCGTCCCGATTGTCCCAGGCGCGATCATCTTTGATCTGATCAACGGGGGTGAAAAGGATTGGACGCAGAACCCCTATCCGGCTTTGGGGCACGCTGCCTATCGTGCCGCTGCGCCTGATTTCCAGATTGGGACGCAGGGTGCTGGCACAGGCGCGTTGGCCGCGATGCAGAAGGGTGGGCTTGGCTCTGCTTCTGCAAAGGTTGGCCCTTGGACCGTTGGTGCTTTGGTCGTAGCCAATCCGATGGGAAGCGTCACAACCCCGGGGGATCATCACTTTTGGGCGGCACCTTTTGAGGTTGGTCATGAATTCGGCGGGCTGGGGCCTGATCCGAAGATCGGGATCACGCCGCCAAGTCGCAAGTCAGCCGCGATGGGCAGGTTCGTGTCCGCACGGATGAACACGACGATTGCGATTGTCGCCACAGACGCGCCTCTGACCAAAGCGCAATGCCATCGCATGGCGGTCGCATCCCATGATGGGATCGCGCGGGCGATTGTTCCTTCCCATACGCCGCTTGATGGTGATTTGGTCTTTGGCGTGGCGACGGGGGCGAAGGGCGAAGTTGATTTAGGCACTTTGGCAGAGCTTGGCGCGACTGCTGCAACCTGTCTGGCGCGGGCGATTGCGCGGGGAATCTATGAGGCGATTCCCGCGAAAGGGGACCTTTTGCCCTGCTGGCAGGACGAGGCTTAGCCATCAAAGCACACGCGTAAGTTGAACCTCTTATGAATTCAAAAATGAATGCGATGTGGGGCGGCAATGAACTCTGCCTTATTTTCAAGCGCCTAGGTCGACCTCCCCCGAAATAGCGGGGCTTTTCTGCAAGTTGCTGATGATTCTTTAGGAATTCAGTAACCAATCTCGCGCTTCCTAACGACAATGTAATCATAGGAACGCACCCATGTCTTTGTTGCTTGACGACCTTGCCGTAGATCGCCGCCAGCTTACGCCTGAACAACGGTCGATGCCGCGGAAAAGTGATGCCGAAAAGATTGCTGTGATCGGGTTGGGCTATGTGGGCCTGCCCTTGGCTACGCGCCTTGCGGACACTTACGAGGACGTCGTTGGTTTTGATATCTCAGAGCTGCGTGTGGGCGCGCTTTTGCGGGGGCAAGATCAGACCCATGAGGTGGATCATGGTACGTTGTCACGCTGTGGCTTGACCCTGACAACGAACACCAGCGCCCTTGGTGCCGCGACTTTCTATATTGTCACGGTTCCAACCCCGATCACCAAAGCGCATCAACCTGATCTGACGCCGCTACGCATGGCATGTGAGACGATCGCGCCGCATTTGACCAAAGACGATATCGTTGTGTTTGAATCCACGGTTTATCCCGGTGTGACCGAAGACATTTGCGGCCCGATCCTTGCTGCGGGGTCCGGGCTGACTGCGGGTGAGGACTTCTTTCTGGGTTACAGCCCCGAGCGGGTTAATCCCGGTGACAAAGTCAACACAATCGACAAGATTACCAAGATCGTGTCAGGCGATACCCCGCGTAGCCTTGTGCGTATTGCGGGTGTCTATGAGACAATCATCACTGCTGGACTACATGCCTGCCCTTCAATCAAAGTGGCTGAAGCTGCGAAGGTGCTTGAGAATACCCAACGCGATGTGAACATCGCTTTGATGAATGAAATGTCGATGATCTGTGAACGGCTTGGGATTGATACCCAAGATGTGATCAAGGCGGCCGGAACCAAGTGGAATTTTATGCATTTCACCCCCGGCCTTGTCGGCGGGCACTGCATCGGGGTTGACCCTTACTACCTTGCCTCTGCCGCAGAACAGGTTGGGTTGCATCCGCAGGTTATCCTTGCAGGACGACGCATCAATGACGCGATGGCGGAACATGTGACACAAGCCGCAGTGCGCCAGCTGATCCATTTTCCGGGGTCTTTGCGCGACGCGCGCATTGGGGTCTTTGGGATTACGTTTAAGCCGAACGTGCCTGACGCCCGCAACTCCAAAGCGATTGAGGTTATTCAGCACCTGCGCGACTTCGGGTTTGACCCACTGATCCACGATCCAAACTGCTCTAAACGGGATGCTGCTGCCCATGATATCGCCTTGCAACACAGCGATGCGATGCATGACCTAGATCTGATGATCCTGACCACACCGCATGATGACTATATGGCGGATCGGCAGTTCCTTGAGCGGGTGAAACCAACCGGCGCGATGATTGATGTACATGGCGTCTTTGCGAAACCTGCGCGGACGCGTGATCTGCATTATTGGTCACTTTGAGCGATGCTGCATGTGACGCCCATTGGATCGTGCCGCATTGCAGGCCCTTTGAACCGGGCCCAAGATCGGTTTGGGATCGCAACCAATAAGCGGCGCGTTTATGGCTACTGCCACGCGTCCGGCGAAGCGGTGCAGATGGTGCGCTTTCTTCAGGGTGATTTCGACCCTGATCCAGCGGTTTGGCCACTGATTTCGCGGGGAACGTCTTTGATAGCCATTGCTGCGCAGACCCATGACCCGTCCGATCTTTATTTGATCGAATTGTCTTCAGCAAAACGCCTGACAATTGATGGCGTGTTTGTGCAGTTGAACTATGTCACGAACGCCTTTGCAGACTTCTTCGCTGACGATGACCGCGCCCGTGCCTTTTGGATCAGAGCCGAGGACGGTGACCAGGCAGCGATTGATCGGTTCTTAGCAAAACAACCTGTGTCAGACACTGATCGGGCGCTACTGCGCCTGTTGCGGCTGTCCATGACCACACCAAAACAACTGCGGGCCGACATCACGACGCTGCAGGCGCTTTTGCCCCGTCTCCTGATTGTCACCCATACGAATGCGCGCAAAAGCGATGGGCTGCCTATTGCCACCCGTGCCGCCTTTATCGACTTGGTCAAAGATGCTGCCCGCGCAGTGGGTGTGCGGGTCTATGATCCGACCAAACGCATGCTTGAGATGGGGCAAGATCGCGCCCTTGCTGATCATAGTGCCGGTCTTGCCCATTATTCGGACCTGTTTGCCGATACATTGGGGGATGACTGGCTGGATATCGCGATTGCACCGGCCGTGGATGATCTGGCGCGCAGCGGCGATGCCTTGGTTCTTGCCCCACACATCGCAGCCCTTACCGGGCATGTTCCATTTGCGGCGCTGCAGGAACGGCTAAACGCGCTTGCAAAAGCAGGCGCTCCAGTCGCCGATATTGCCGCAAGCCTTGAAGCTGCGCAGCAGGCAATTGACCGTGAAACAGACCCTATTCACGCATCATATCTGCTTGGTAAGTTCGACAAGCTTGAGCAGGCCCTGTCGGGGGCAAAAACGCCCCCAGCACCCGAGGCCATTCTGACTTATGCGAAGGCGGCCCCGACTTTGCACGCTCAGCGCATCTTGCTTTTGGGTCTTTTGGCCCACCCGCAATCTGCTGCGATCGCTGACCGCCTTGCCAGCGCGCTTTTGGCAGATCGTTTAAGGCTGCAAAACCCTTTGCTTGGCACGCTTTATCCGACGCTAATGTCGCTGATTAGTCCGCTCAAACGGTTGAAGCTGTGTATTGCATATGGCTGGACGCTAGAGATTGTGGCCCAAGACCTGTCTGCAGATGACGCCACAGAAGTTGTCGCGCATCTGGCCCTGACGAAAGGGCATGATGCTGCATTGAAGTTCCTGAAAGATTGGTGTCGCAACAATCCATTGCCCAGCGCTGCCTCTGCCCTCATGGGCCAGTGGTGCGCTGATGCAGATAAGGGTCAGAAAGCCCGCGCACAGCTTTGCCTGCAAATTCTGACCCTTGATCCCCAAAACGCCCGCGCCCGTCTGACCTTGCGCGATATCCGCAGGGCTGTTCGTGATGACATGCGCAAGGCAACCGATAGCGCCACTTTGGATGCTTTGGCGCAGGTGAACGCGCTTTTGCCTGATCCCGTGCTTGAGGTTGATTTGTTTCGCGCCCGCGCCTGTTTTACGGCTGGCGCATACGCAGAGGCGTTGGAAATCGGCTGCGTTGCGGCAAAGGCCTTGCCCAACAACCTGTCGATCTGGGTCTTGATGATGCGCGCCGCCCATCGCACCAAGCAAGCCGCGCTGGCCGCAGAATATGCGGCGCAGGTGATGGCCTTAGCCACACCGCAAACCAGCAAGTTTGCAGATGAAGCGGCTATGCACCTTGCCGCAAAGGGACTTGTTTCCCATGATTAAGCTGATGTCCAAGCGGCTGAATTTTGATCAGGATGCACAGGCCCTGCCCGATGCCCTCATCGAAGCCGCGACAGAAGCAAGCCGCAAAATCACTGCCCCTGATCTGGCCCAACAAGCCTTTGACAAACTCGCGCCTGCATTGGATCAATTTCAACCTGATCCGGCCTTTTGCGTCGCCTGTGGCCTGCTGATTGAAAAACAGCGCCGGGCCGAAGGCATGCTGGCCTTTTGGACGGATATGGCACGGGTCTTTCCGGCTGATCCGACTGCCTTGCGTATGATGATGCGTTGGTATCGGCGCGAACGGCAGGTTGCAGCTGGAGTGGAACAGTTGCACCAGCTTTTCCCGGATAGTCATACTGATCTGACCCAAGCCGAACGCTGTGTGCTTGGCTTGGCCGAATTGCATGCATGGGCTGAGATTGACCAATTAATGGCCGCCATCTTGCCCCTCTGCCCGGATGCACGGGCGATCCGCATGCGCTATATCAAGTTGCTGAACCAGCAATCCCGCTATCTGGATGCACGGGACGTGGCTGAAAGCGTGCAGGATGCCGATAAGATGGGGCCTTCGTCGCGCGCTCTGCTTGATACAGCCATGCGTCGTGCCGCGAAAATGTCGCGGCTGTTTAGTAATGATGCCGCTGATGTGTTTACCCAGATCATTGACCGGCTTGAGGTGCCAGCACAAACCCCTGCAGGTGCGATTGGATCAGTGACATTCTACACCGGTCAGCTTGGTACCGGCGGGGCAGAGCGGCAGATGGCCCGCATTGCCTCGGCCTTTCAGGCGCGCTTTCAACAGGGCGAAACCGCAGGCGAATGCGCCCTGACCGCCCCCGTTGATGTGATCGTGCGCCACACGACCCCGGCAAGCGGGGCCGATTTCTATGTCCCGGCCTTGCGTCGTGCACGGGTTGAAACAAAGTCGCTTGCCGATATGCGCAATATCCCCCTAAGCAATCTGCGGGGGATCCCACCCGAAATTCTGAACCTGCTTGAGTTGATGCCCGAAGATGTGTGCGACGCCACGCGCAAACTTGTCCCTCATTTCCAGTCGCGCCAGACCCAAGTCGCCTATCTTTGGCAAGATGGTGGGGTCTTGTTCGCAGGGCTTGCCGCCTTGCTTGCCGGTGTGCCGCGCATTGTGACCTCTTTCCGGGGGCTACCGCCGAACTTGCGCCCGGATTTGTTTCGCCCGGAAATCCCCGTGCTTTATCATGCAATGGCGCGCCTGCCCCACGTGACGTTCACAGCCAATAGTCAGGTTGCCGCCACCGCTTATGAAGACTGGCTGAATTTGTCCGAAGGCGACGTGCGGGTGCTACCCAATGCCGTTTTGCCCGTGCAGCCTGAGGGTGAACAAACTGACATTGATGACTGGGCCGAGATTTTGGCCAAGACCCGCGATTGTACACGCACAGTGCTGGGCATCTTTCGCTTTGACGACAACAAGCGCCCCTTGCTTTGGATTGATGTGGCAGCGGCCCATCTTAAAGCGCATCCCAAGACGCGGTTCGTGATGGTTGGGGCTGGGTATCTGCAAACGGCCTGTCGCGCACGGATTGCTGAACTTGGGCTTGCGGATCGGATATTCCTCCTTGGCATCCGATCCCACGTTGGGTTCTTTATCCATAAGGCCGATCTGGTCATGCATCTGGCCCGTATGGAAGGCCTGCCCAATGTCCTGATCGAGGCGCAGCTTACCGGCGTGCCCGTCGTTGCAACGCCTGCCGGCGGCACAGCCGAGGTGGTGATGCATGGTGAGACAGGCTTTGTCCTGCCCGATGCCGAGGACCCGCAGATCACGGACGTTGCCGATGTTCTGACCGGCCTGCTTGCCAACCCAGCCCGTTGCAAAGCTATGGGCGAAAAGGCCCAAGCCACCGCTACCCCCCGCTTTCTGATCGACAAAATCATCGACCGCACCGCGCGTCTTTTTCTTCAGCCATAAGGAACGACCTTCATGACCACCGTCTTTATCACCGGAACCGCCGGGTTCATTGGCTACCATCTGGCGCGGGAATTGCTGTGCCATGGGGTCAACGTGGTCGGCTATGACGGGCTGACGGATTACTACGATGTGAACCTGAAAAAGCAGCGGCACCAAATGCTGGCTGCGCACCCCGGCTTTGTGCCTGAAATTGCGATGCTTGAGGATGAACAGGCGCTGGGCCGCGCCATTCGTGCCGCCCAGCCTGATGCGATAGTCCACCTCGCAGCACAGGCAGGCGTGCGCTACAGCCTTGAAAACCCGCGTGCCTATGTTGAATCCAACCTTGTCGGCACCTTCAACGTGATGGAACAGGCCCGCGCCATTGGGGTCAAGCATCTACTGATGGCCTCCACCTCATCTGTCTATGGGGCCAACACGCAGATGCCTTTTGCCGAAAACCAGCAAACAGAAACGCCCCTGACGCTTTATGCTGCCACCAAAAAAGCGAATGAACATATGGCACATTCCTATGCCCACCTATGGGATATCCCCACCACGATGTTCCGCTTCTTTACCGTCTACGGCACATGGGGGCGCCCTGATCTGGCACTGTTCAAATTCGTCAAAGCCGCCCTCGCCGACGAAGCCATTGATGTCTACAACCACGGCCAAATGGCGCGGGATTTCACCCATGTCAGCGATCTTGTCCGCGCCATTCGCCTGCTGATCGACACACCCCCGGTGCAGGGGGCGCAACCAATTGGCGGCGATACCCTCAGCCCTGTTGCCCCTTATCGCACCGTCAATATCGGCAATGGCGACAAGGTGCCGCTCATGACCTTCATCTCAGCGCTTGAGGATGCGCTGGGCTTTGAGATCAAGAAGAACATGATGGACATGCAGATGGGTGATGTGCCGGGAACCTGGGCCAATACCGATCTGCTCTTCGAACTGACAGGTTTCCGCCCACAGACCGATATTCGCGAGGGGATCGCACAGTTTGTGGCGTGGTACAAAGACTATCACGAAGTCCCAACCCCCGCCGCCGTCGCATGAGCACCGCCATCGCCCGCCTAGGCGCTTTGGTCGAGCGTGAACGCCGCACCCGCTTTGCCGGGGGCGCGATTGGACATTTTTGGGCCTACCTCACGCCGATTGCGTGGATTACCTTTGTCGTCGTTCTGTTCTGGACGCTGAACCGGGCCCCGCCGATCTATGTTGCGCCTGAAATCTTCGTGGCGACAGGCATCCTGCCCTATCTCGCTTTCCGTCAAACGATCACGTCGCTGACCCGTACCATCCCTGCCAATCGCAGTCTGCTTTATCTGCGCCCGGTGCAGGCCCATGATTTGCTGATGGCGACAGCGTTACGCGAGGCGATCAATCTGACGATCACTGCTTGCATGATTTTCGCGGCGATCAGCATCTTGTCTGATGTTCCCGCCCCGGCCAACCCCGAAGGCGTGATCCTTGGGCTGGCTTTGGCGTGGTTTCTGGCCTGCGGTTTGGGCCGGTTCATCGCCGTCCTTGGCCTGATCAGCGATAGTTTTGCACGGTTCGTGCCAATCCTGTTGCGTCCCGTTTTTTGGCTGTCGGGTATCTTCTACACAGCCACCGAATTGCCCAGCGCAATTCAAGATGCGCTTTGGTACAGCCCTATCCTGCACATCACCGAAATTGTGCGCGAAGGGTATTTCCTTGGCTATCATTCCCCCATGGCAACCGCTTGGATGCCCTTGGCCGTCGGGGCCGGGTTCTATCTTATCGCCGCCCCGCTTGAGGGTTACGTCATCGCCCGCAAGAAAGCGCGGTACCGGCTATGATTACCTTCTCCCACGTCACAGTCATGCAGCCCAAAACCACCCATGCGATCCTGCGCGATGTGTCCTTGCATATCGGCCCGCGCGAACGCGTTGGGATCATGGCTGCAACAGGAAGCGGAAAGACGACGATTGCCCGCTTACTGACGGGTGTGGAAACCCCCGACCGGGGCCGCGTTTCTGTGCGTGATGTATCCTGGCCGCTGGGTTATGCCGGGTTCCTGCATCCCAACCTTCGCGTGGCTGAAAACCTGCGCTTGATCGCCCGACTTTTAGGCCAATACCCAGCGCATTTCACAAGCCTTGTTTGTCATCTGGCCGAGGTGCCCCATGATGCAGCAGTGCGCGACCTTGCCCCAAGTCAACGCGCCGTGCTGGCCTATATGTGCGCGATGGCCGTGCCCGGGCGCATGCTGATTGCCGATGACACGCTGACGGTTGGCGATGCCCAGATGCGCCGCAAATGCGGTGCCCTACTGCGCCAACGCCTAAATACCAATGGCCTTGTGTTTCTGTCGCGCAATCCGCGCCAGATGCGCCAGCACTGCACCCGAATTTTTGCCCTCTGTCAGGGCCGCCTTATCCCATGTGAAACCCCCGACCGCGCCCAACTCCTTTTGATGAAAGAGGCCGAATATGCCTGATATAGAGACGCTTTTAATAGATCCGCCCGAAGACGAACGTCTGAAAAAATGGCGCGAGGAAAGGGCGAATGTGGCCAAGGCGGAAAAGGCGGAACGCCTGCGCCAACGCGATATGGCCCGTCAGCAAGAAAAAGAGGACGCACAGCGCGCAGATGAACGCGCCGCCCTTGCGCTTTTGCCAACGCCTGCTGATCTGGCCGAGATGCAGGCCCAAATCGCCACACGCGCGCGCCGCGCAAGCCGCGCCTTTTGGATGCAGGCGGTGCTGTTCTGCGTCGCCCCTGTGGCCCTTGCCGCCTACTATCTGTTTGCCATTGCAACGCCCCTTTATGAGGCGCAATCCGTTATTGCCGTCACCCGCGCGGGCAGTTCTTCGGATACGTCCAACAGCGGGCTGCTTGGCGGGATCGCATCACCCGATCACATGCAAGAGGTCTTTATGGCCCATGAATTCATCCAAAGTCAGGCCATCATGGACCAGCTTGAGGCACAGACCGGGCTGGTCACGCAGCTAAGCGGTGTTGCCATTGATCCACTGCGCCGTTTGCAGGATGTGCCGGGCTTATCTTACGATAAACGCGACCAGTTCGCCCGCTTCGTTGATAGTACGGTGAATATTCAAACCGGGCTGATCACCCTTTATGTGCGCACGCCCGACAAGGCTGGGGCGGTCGCGACGTCAGAACAAATTCTTGGGCTTGTGGCCGCACAGGTGAATACGTTGAACCGTGATGTGATCGCGCAGCAACTGGCGCTTGCAGATCAAACCGTCATTGCTGCGCAGAGCGATCTGACGGCAGCACAGTCCGACATGATCAACCTGCAAATCGCGAGCGGAGAGGCAGATCCATCGGTGCGCATCGCCGGTGTCTACGACACTATCAGCCAGCTTGAAGCCGAAGTTTTGACCCTGTCCAACGACATTCAACGCGCCGAAATTGCCGGACAAAGCGAAAGTTTCCAGAACCAGCGCGCGATGGCCCTGCGTGACCGGCTTGTTGCGCAGATCGCAGAAGAAAGGGCTGTGTTAGTGTCTGGTGAGACGTCTTTGAATGCGCAAATGCAGCAACATCATTTGGCGGCATTACGAGTGAGTATCGCGGAAGAGGCGCTTACCTCATCCCTGACATCCCAAGCAGAGGCGCATCATGCAGCGGCGTTAACAGCCAGCCTGTTTCAGGTCGTCGTTCCGCCCCGCACAAGCGCCCAGCCAATGGCGCCAAATATCCCCGGTACGCTACTCATTGTTGCTGTCATCGCAATGGGCGTTTTCGCGCTTTGGCGTGTCGCGATCGGTGGGCGGCAGACGATCTAGCGCCAGCCGCCCATTCCATTAAACCACGATACGCAAGCTGCCATCATTGGTCCGATAAAGCGCACCTGTCGTTGACCCTCCTGCAAGTGCATCTGCGTTATCGGTGAAAGCGGGAAGGTGCTTCATTTCGATATTACCGGATTTGCGCACGGAAATCGCGCTATCCCGGTTCGAAGAAGACGTCCCGATCCCGACCTGAAACATCACGCGATCCGTCTCGGCGGTTGTATATTCGCTGAACATGCCCAGCGCCGTGCCGCCTTCGTCTGCCGTGGTGTTTCCCCGCCCCGAAACAAACGTGTAACGCGCGGTGACATTATTCTGATACCCAAAGCCGCCAAAGTAATCCGCCGCCGACCCCGCCGTCATGGCCCGTCCGGCAAGCAGGCCGTAGTTGGCAAGATTATCCGTGACCACCTGATAGCCCAGCGCGAAGGTATAGTTCCCCTCTGCGGCGCATTCGAATCCCCAACTGATTGATCCGGTGGCCGCAGGCCCATTGGGCGGAATTTCGGTGACCCAGCTGTCGCGGGATACAAGTGTTCGGAACGTAGTCATCGCAGTCGCATCTGTGGCGTCCACCGGCCCGGTGCCACGGCCATAAAAACAGGTCGGTGTGCCTTCGGTTGGGGCGGCGTCAGCGATCCGGTAGTATCCGGCCTCCCACAGGCTTTCCCCAAGAAAGTGGGTGTAATCCCCCGAACCGGTTTCGCCATATTCAGTGCGCAGCCCGTTAGATGTGACCAGAATACAGCGATTGTCGCGCTGATTGCACATATAAGCCAAGGCATCCCGCCATTGATAGCGATCATGCAGGTCTGAGGGGGACATCATGTAGATCGGGGTTTCGTAGGCGCACCACGGCTCGGCCCGTAATTGATCGCGCAGGGTTTGGATCTTGCCAAGGTAGATGTCAAAACTGTCGTTAAAATCCGCCTCGCCCTGGGCGATGATGATTTCATCGATCACCGTGCGTCCCGCCTCACTGATCAATGGGCTTGCAAGGGCTGCAATGACCTTATCTGCAATCGCTTTATAGCGAGGTGAATCGGTTCCCGTTCCAATCCATTCATTAAGGGCTTGCCCGCCCAAAGCGTCAAAGATCACTTGCACAGGGCGCCCTGTTTCGGCGGCAACCCGGTGCGCACGGGCCAAGGCATAATTGTTGTTGCCTGCCGTTCCATTGGGTGTAGAGCGGCTAAGGGGTACTTGGGTACGATCCGAGCTGCCCCAATCACCAGTCACGCCGTCCCAGACCCGTACCAAAGGGGATCCCGGGTTCGGGCCGTCTGCATTGGCACCGACAGCATTGGACTGACCAGTGATCACAATGATGTATGGGCCATCAAGGTGTAGCAGCGGGACACCTCCAGCCGTCATCAGATGTGCGGCAACGCCAGCCGCAGCGACTTCGTAAGTTGCGCTTTCCTTTTGCGCAAACAGCGTCACACCAACGGCATGGTTGCCAGTGTCGGCAAGCAAAGCGTCAACATCGGGGAAAATAGTCGCTCCGCCGCCAAAGTTCGCATCTGCAAGCGTGCCAATATCCACCCCTTGCGAATTTGCATTCGCCGTTCCGGCGGGGTTCGTCATAAAGCGGGTCAGGGCCAGCGCATCAATGGCGGCGTTGTCTAGGTCTTCCTGCGTGGTCATACCGTGGCCCCTTCAAGATTGATTGTAATGGTGGTGTAAGTAAGAATCGCCGGGCGGTCTGGCCCTAGCACATAGGCGCGGCGGATCGCGATGGCGAAGATGGCATTCGCAAGGCTTAGCATCAGTAACACCCGACAATGTCAGTGGCAGTGGTGCCGGTGGACCAGATGCGATTGACGCGCAAAGGGTGCCAGCCCGCGCCTGCGTTCGGGAACGTCACGATATCGCCTGACACAAGGGTCACGCGCAGATTGCCACCCGTACCCACAAAAAGGGCCCGCGTTGTATCTGCCAAATCATTGGCATCATCCGGGGTCACAGTTGCCGCGTTCTCAATGGGATCGGACATGCCGGTGGCATGGGTTTTGAAATGATCAGTCATAAAGGAATCCTTTGGCCAGAAAACAGACCCTTGTTGTCCGTTTTGTTGGCTAAGAAGATGTAACGGCACCGCGCGGTGGGTGCGTTAGATACAATTCAAAGGATGTAAGGTGGCACCATATTGTGCCACACAGTCGGCTTTTGACGCGTTATTTGGCGTCTTCTGCCTCAACAATTTCAGCTTCAACCGGGACAATCGCGGTTGCTGTGTCCGCAGCGCTTTCTTGCCCCACGATCAGGGGAAGCATGGATGTGCCAACAGGCATCGCCACTTCGCCCACCGGCGGACGTTTCCAAGCCAGCGTATCAAAACCAGAACAGTTAGAGCAAAGCGGGGCCCAAACGGGGTGAATATGCTGGCAGTTGTCGCAAACCCACTGCGGGCCACGATCTGCTGTCAGCGCACGGGTCAACCAACCTTTAACGACTGCATCATCCGCACCCTGTCCGCGTTCAATAGCCGCCATCAATGTCAGGCTGCGGGCGGTTGGATCATCTGTAACCAAACTTCCCAACGCGCGCTTGGCTTCCGGGAAATCTTCGGCCGCGATGTGCAGTTCAGCCATCAACATCATCGTTTCTGGATCGCTCGGATTCTGTTTAGTCAAAGCACGGAAACGTTTAAGCCGCGCTTTTGCATCCTCGTCCGGTACAATCATCGCAAAGGCTGCGGCAAGATCGGGATGGGGGCGCACCGCCCATGTCTTGGATAGAACGCGCGCCGCATACTTTGGCTTGTCGTCATCAATGTAACTTTGCGCGGCCATGACCGCTGCTGGGATCAGATCGGGCGACAAGCGGTTCGCTTCAATCGCAGCTTCGCGGGCCTCGATGGACTTGCCGTCGGATAGGACGTCTTTGGCTTGCGACAGCGCCAGCACTGCATCCCGGCGCTTATGCACATCGCGCGGCAAATGGCCGGCCTTCAACTTGGCGTTCAGTGTTTTGCGGGCACCATCCCAATCTTCGGCATCGGCCTGAAGGCTTAGCAAAACATCCTGGGTTTCTTCATGGCGCGGCTTTAGAGCAAAGGCCTTTTCCGCCAGCTTCATCGCCACGTCGGTTTCACCTTCAGCCAGCTTTTGCTTCATGATGCCACGGATCCCAACAAAGCGGGTCTGATCGTTTGCGATCAGCTTCTTATAGCTTTCTTCGGCCTTGCGCTTATCGCCCGTCATTTCGGCGGCTTGGGCTGTCAGCAAAGTGGTCAGCTGCGGCTTATCAAGCAGTTTTTCAGCACGCGACGCTTTGGTCAGGGCCAGATGCCCTTCGCCAGAGGCGAGAGCCATCATCCCCTCAGACAGGGCCTCATATCCCTTCTTTTCACGGTTACGATCCCAGTAACGGGAAATCGCCGTTTCATCGCCATTCAGGAACTTGAAAGCGGCAACAAGGAACTTCAGCAGTTTCAAACCCAGCCAGACCAGCACCACCAAAGCGATAAGGGCCACGGCAAGCTGCAACGCACTTAGTTGGAATTCCACGCCGTTCAGGCGGACAGTTGCACCATCATCAAGCGCCATCAAAAGCGTTGCGCCATACGTCAGACCGATGACGATCGCGATGAAGGCTAGAAGTTTAATCAGGGACCAAAGCATAAGAAATAAGCCTTCAATTGACGTTCAGTTGGGATGCAAGCGTATTTGCCGCATCAAGGGCAGCTGCCCGTTGTTCTGCGAGGGCGGTCCAATCGGACATCGCGCCACGAGCAACCTCTGGCAGGCTTGCCGCCTCGGCCAGCGCATCGTTCAAGCGCCCGTCTTTCAATGCCGCCTCAGTGCGGGACAGCACCGCATCAGCGCTGTCGCCTTCCTGCGGCTCGACCGAGCGGACATCGAATTGGTTGCGCAAAAACCCTCCAAGGCCACTGGATTCTTCACCAGATGCCCCTTCGCTGCGGGCCACGGCCAAGGCGGCGCGGGCAGCATCAGGATACTGCTCTTGAATTGCTGCCAATGTCGGAACACCAGTTTCAGCAACATCCGCAAGCGCGGCTGGCACAGGTTCATCCACCGATCCACCAAGGTCAGCGACGGCGGCACCAAACGGCGCACCGCTTTCAAGCGCACCTTGAATAACAGCCAAAGACGCGCGCGCTGTTGCAGCACGGGCGGATGCAATTGCTGATTCTTCGATCGATTGCGCCTCGGCGCGGGTGCTGTTCAACACCTCACTTAATTCTTCCTGCTGCGCGGCCATCTGGGCCGATAATTCGTCTTTCTGGGCGATAATTTGATCGCGCAGCTCGGTCATATCATTTTCAAAAGCAGCAATCGCGGTTTCTTGCAACGTGCCATCGGCGCTGGGCTGGCGTTCAAGCACATCAACACGCTCTTCCAGTGATGCAAAACCTTCGTCGATTCGCGCACCCAGTTCCGTGATTTGTGCGCCGTTTGCAGCAATCGTATCACCAAGCGTGGTCACCGCGTCGGTGGATGCAAAACCCGAAAGTCCATCCTGCAACTTCGCAACAGTTTCGCTTTGGGCGGCGACCTCAGCAGATAGGTCTGTACCACCACTGCCGTTCTGAAAATAAGAAATACCATAGCCAATCCCACCAGCGACCAACCCACCCAAAAGCATAGGGAAAAAGCCGCTGCTTCTTTGGGATTCGGGGGCAGCGGCCACCTCTTCTGGTAGTGGATCAGGGTCAGAGGTCGTTGATTCTTCTACGATTTCTTCAACCGGGGCATCTTCAGCTGAAAATTCTTCAGCAAGACGATCATCCGCAGCTTCAATGGCATCATCAGCCTTTTCACCGACTGTTTCAATCGTATCTTCAACAGTTTCGATAGCGCCCTGCGATGCGGATTCCGCTGCCGCGCCGGCAACAACTTCGGCATCTTCGATCTTATCGGTCGACATGCCAGAAGGCGTCTCTATCGGAAAGGACTTCGTCTTGTTGTTCCGGCCACCCGAAGATTTTTTCGCCACCTTGGCACCCCATTCTTACGTTACGCATCTGTAGCAGATACGAAAATTAACTTAGCCCGGCTCATCCAGACCCTCAAGACACAGACGACCCAAGATTGAGTCGATCAAGCACAATGCAAGTTTGCGCGATCATCGCAGCCTCGTCCGGGCTGTCCGCACAAGCCACTGTATCAACACCCCAATCTGTGACCATCTGGGCAACAGATGGGCTGATTGCGATGATATGCAATGGCGCTTTGTGGTCTGTGCCAATGATCGTAAGGCCCGAACGCGCCGAGAACAGGGGAATGACAAGCGGTCTGTCACCTAAAAGCGCCTTTTCCAAAGCAGGTGTCGGAGCACAGACCAGCTGGTGATAAGCAATCACCTCAGAGCAATCTAACCCATGACGGCGCAAAGTTGCGGCAACATCGCCTTGTCTGTGTTGGCCTGCGACATGGACGATTCGTCCAAGCGGCGCTGCTTCTTTGATCGTTTCGATCAGTTGCAGGGCATCCCCACCGCCCACCGTGACCTTAAACCCCAAAGCCTTGGCCGCATCCGCCGTCCGGCGCCCCACGCACCATGCATGAGCGTGGGGCGTCAGGCCCAATCTTATCGCCTGCGCCACCCCATTGGCCGAGGTAAATATGACATGCGCAACGTCCGCTGGAACTTCTGCCGCAAGCGGAAGGATTCGTAGCCCCGGCGACAGGATAACCTCAACATCTCCGTATTCTGCGACAACTTTGCGCGCAAACGCCTGCCCTGTTTCATGCGGTCGTGTGACAATCAAAAGGGGTGGCATTGTTTGCATCAGGGGTGAGTGTTACCTGCAAGGCATCAATCTGCAAGCGGATCACGCATGACAACAATTCTTGGCATTGAAAGCAGCTGCGACGATACCGCCGCCGCCGTGCTGCGCGACCGGGATATCCTGTCGTCTGTTGTGGTAGGTCAGACCGACCTGCACGCGGCTTTCGGTGGCGTTGTCCCCGAAATCGCCGCCCGTGCCCATGTGGAAAAGCTGGATCACGCGATTGAACAAGCGATGGCGCAGGCGGTTGTGACCTTTGCCGATCTTGATGCCATCGCCGTGACCTCTGGCCCCGGTTTGATTGGCGGCGTTGTGTCGGGTGTTATGACGGCGAAAGGGATTGCTGCGGCAACCGGCCTTCCTTTGCTTGGGGTCAATCACCTTGCGGGGCACGCACTGACGCCCCGTCTGACGGATGACGTGCCGTTTCCCTATCTGATGTTGCTGGTGTCTGGCGGACATTGCCAGTTTCTGATCGCCCATGGGTTTGACAAGTTTGAACGCCTTGGCGGAACCATCGACGATGCCCCGGGCGAGGCTTTTGACAAAAGCGCGCGGTTACTGGGGCTGGCCCAACCCGGTGGGCCTGCAATCCAAGTTGCGGCTGAAGGTGGTGATCCCACGCGGACCAAGCTGCCGCGTCCCCTATTGGATCGGCCTGGCTGCGATATGTCCTTCTCGGGCTTGAAGACCGCGCTTTTGCGGGCGCGTGATGCCGTGGTTGCACAGCACGGTGGCATCCCCCGTCAGGATCAAGCCGATCTTGCGGCAAGTTTTCAATCAGCCATCGCCGATATCCTGACCGAGAAAAGCCGCCGCGCGATTGAGGTCTATCTTACGCTTAATCCCCCGCAACCAACGCTCGCAGTTGCGGGCGGCGTTGCGGCGAACACGCAGATCAGGGCGCAACTGACCCAACTTTGTGTGGATAGAAATGTGCAATTCCTCGCACCTCCACTGGCGTTATGTACTGATAATGCAGCAATGATCGCCTATGCCGGATTGGAAAAGTATAAAGCAGGGCAGTTCGATGACATGACGCTTTCTGCCCGACCCCGTTGGCCGCTTGATCAAACCAGTCCGACTATGCTTGGGTCTGGGAAGAAAGGGGCGAAGGCATGAAGATTTGCGTTGCAGGGTCAGGCGCTTTCGGAACTGGCATGGCGATTGCGCTGGCGACAGATGGGAAAGATGTGACGCTGCTGGGCCGCGATGCTGCGGTGATGGCGAGGATAAACAAGACACGCGAAAACCCGCGCTTGCCTGATCGGACTTTGCCCGTGGCACTTGCCCTATCGGCAGATGAAACCGTCATTGCGTCATCCGATATCATCCTCATTTGCGTCCCTGCCCAGATGCTGCGCAGTTATCTGCAAACCCACGCGACCGCACTGGCCAGCAAGCATCTTGTCGCCTGTTGCAAGGGTATCGACATGACGACGCTCAAAGGGCCGACGGCAATCATGCAAACCCAGGTGCCCGGCGCGACCCATGCGATCCTAAGCGGACCTTCGTTTGCCGCAGACATCGCCAAAGGATTGCCCACAGCCCTTACCCTTGCTTGCGCTGATGATGCCAGCGGCGCGCTTCTGCAGAACGCCCTTTCAACCCAGACCTTGCGGCTTTACCGCACGACCGACATGGCAGGGGTCGAATTGGGTGGGGCGCTCAAGAACGTCATCGCGATTGCTTGTGGTGTCTGCGAAGGGGCCAAGCTTGGCGATAGCGCGCGCGCGGCCCTGCTGACGCGCGGTTCACATGAAATGCGGCAATTGGCGACCAAACTTGGGGCCGATCCCCAAACATTGGCCGGATTGGCCGGGCTGGGCGACCTTGCACTCACGTGCACGTCACATTTATCGCGCAACTACCGCTTTGGAATTGCGGTTGGGCAAGGACAGGACTTTGACGCAGACATCACTGTCGAAGGGGCCGCGACTGCGAAAGCGGTGCGCAGACTTGCGGCTGAATTGAACCTTGATCTGCCAATCTGCAATGTTGTCGCGGCCCTTTGTGCACAGGAAATTTCGGTGCAAGAGGCGCTGAATACCCTTCTCTCACGTCCACTTAAGGAAGAATGATCCATGCGATATGCTTTGATGACCACTGACAAACCCGGCGCGCTTCAAACGCGAATGGATAATCGCGAGGCGCATCTGGCCTATATCGCCGAAACCGGCGTTGTCGAAATGGCAGGGCCTGTGTTGGACGATGACGGAAACATGTGCGGTTCACTGATCGTGCTTGAAGTTGCCGACATGGCCGCCGCGCAAGACTGGTCCGCAAACGACCCTTATGCCAAGGCCGGTCTATTTTCAGACGTGCGCATTCAGGCATGGAAAAAGGTGATTGGCTGATGGGCTACTGGCTTTTCAAATCCGAACCCGACGTCTTTGGCTGGGGTGATCTTGTCGCCAAAGGTGAGGCTGGCGAAGAATGGGACGGTATCCGCAACTATCAGGCGCGCAACAATATGCGGCTGATGAAGGTTGGGGATCAGGGGTTCTTTTACCATTCGCGCTCCGGGCTTGAGATCGTGGGGATTGTCGAAGTAACGGCGGAAAGCACGCAAGATAGCACGACCGAAGATAAGCGGTGGGATTGCGTGGATGTGAAAGCCGTGCGCCCCTTCAAGAAACCTGTGTCCTTAGCAATGATCAAAGAAGACGGGCGGTTTGCGGAAATGGCTTTGGTCAAAAGCACGCGCCTATCAGTGCAGCCCGTGACCGAAAAAGAGTGGGCGCTCATTTGCGAGATGGGGGAGACAGAAGCCTAAGTTTCAGGCCATGATGCCTCCAGCTAGAGGGAGGACACCATTATGCAATTTCTAAGCGTTATCGTCGCCGCAATCGCGACCTTTGCCTTTGGGGCGGTCTACTACATCGCTTTGGCCAAGCCTTGGATGGCCGCCGCGCAGATCGAAGTGGGGCCAGACGGGAAGCCCGTGAATGATACGCCGCTTCCCTACATCGTCTCGATCATCATGATCCTGCTTGTTGCAGGAATGATGCGGCACACGTTTGTACTGGGCGAGATTGACACATTCTTTGAAGCCGCAACAACGGGCCTTGGGGTCGGGCTATTCTTCATCAGCCCTTGGATCTTTATCAACACCGGGTATTCAAATCGGCCTTGGGCATTGGCCGTGATTGACAGCGGCTATGCCACATTCGGGTGCCTGATCATGGGGATCGTGCTGTACTTGATGCCATAAACGCAAAACGCCCGCCTATGATGGGCGGGCGTTCAAACGTCAAAGCGTCGGTTTAGCTATAAACAGACTCTTTCCCGAAATGCTTGGTCAGCATGTAATAAACAACAGCGCGGTATTTGTTGCGCTCTGATTTGCCATATGTTTCGATAACAGAGTTGATAGCTGCCATCAGTTCTGGGCCGTCATTCAGGCCAAGCTTTTTGATCAGGAAATTGTTCTTCACTGTCTCAAGCTCGGACGCTTGGGAACCGGCAACTGTGGATGCATCAGCGTTATAGATCGACGGGCCGCAGCCAATCGTCACTTTTGTCAGCAGGTCCATGTCTGGTGACATGCCGCATTTGTTCTTCAGATCTTCCGCGTATTTCGCGATCCACTCGTCTCTCTTACCCATATCTCATGGTCCCCACTTTTGTGTTTCTGCCTTTCAGGCATTCAATTCCACGGCGTCCCACGCCGCGCTGCACGCACGTTAATGCGCACAAGTATGGCGGGTAAAGGGAAAACTATGGGGAAAACGCCTTTGGGCGGATCAGCGACACAGCCGCCAACCGCTCGCCTGTAGGTGGAAATGGTCTGCATGAAGTTCATTGTAGTCGGGCGAAAGCGCAAGCGGGAACCATCTGCAGGCCCCATCTCGCGTCGCGCGCAGGAAGGTCGCGGCATTGTCGCTGTCATCCCAGTCATTGATCAGGCTAATCCGCCTGCCGTCAGTAAATTGGAACCCGGTGATATCAATCGCTGCAGCTGTGGCATGCGAACTCCAACGCCCTGTCGATCCAGATGAGGTGCGCATGGCGCGGCAGTTATAGCTGCCAATGTCGTTCAGAACAGTCACGCCAACGCCCATCTGTCGCTGGGCAATAGGCTGAAGTTCATGATGTTCCCACATGGCAAGGCGCAGGGCGGTGGGGCAATCGGTGCGCACGCCACCCATCCGTGCATTGCCAACGCGGCGCAAATCGACCGGGGTTTCGATGTAGCAATTTGGATTGGATGTGTTCACACGGTTGGTCACCGTAATCTCTGCGACTTCTCGTAGGATGGCGACGCATTGTTCCGGGCTTGCGACAGCCTTGCGCAGTTTCCAGGTTGTCAGGGGCGTTATTGGATCAGTGACCGCCAATCGCTTTGTTGGATTCCACTCATTAGGCAACGCCGACTCAGGATGATAGACCAAGGCTGCTCCAACAATGCCCGCGAACAAAATCAATGACCAAAAGAACGCGCGAAACGGTCTCGCGCGGCCTGATGTCTTATAGCTCATCTTCTTGGAACCAACCGCTTAGTAGCGGTAATGCTCTGGCTTGAAAGGGCCGTCAGGGGACACGCCGATATAGGCCGCCTGCTCTGGGTCCAGTTTGGAAAGTTTCACACCAATGCGGTCAAGGTGCAGACGCGCCACCTTTTCATCCAGATGCTTGGGCAGGATGAATACGCCGGGCTGGTATTCGTCGCCCTTTGTCCAAAGTTCGATTTGGGCCAGCACCTGATTGGTGAACGAGGCCGACATCACGAAGGATGGGTGACCCGTTGCATTGCCAAGGTTCAACAGACGCCCTTCGGACAACAGGAT
>CAYPVL010000020.1:11940-39266 GCA_964414165.1 uncultured Cognatiyoonia sp. | reverse complement strand
CGCCATCGCCGTGGATGGCGACTTTGACGACTGTCAGGCCGCGGTAAAGGATATGTTCAACGATTTCGCCTTCCGCGAAGAGGTGTCGCTTGCGGGCGTGAATTCAATCAACTGGGGCCGCGTTCTGGCGCAGGTGGTCTATTACTTCTCATCGGCTGTGTCCCTTGGGGCACCGCAGCGCGAGGTGAGCTATACCGTGCCGACCGGCAACTTTGGCGATATCTTCGCAGGTTACATCGCCAAGCAGATGGGGCTTGCGATCAAAGACCTTGTCGTCGCGACCAATCAGAACGACATCCTGCACCGCACGCTGGAAACCGGGGCCTACACCAAAGAAGGGGTGACGCCGACGATCAGCCCGTCGATGGACATTCAGGTGTCTTCAAACTTTGAGCGGGCGTTGTTCTATGCCTACGATCAGGACGGCGGGACAGTTGCGGGACAGATGGAAGACCTCAAAGCGGGCGGTTTCAGCATCAGCCAAGGGGCCTATCAGGCGCTGAAAGAGACCTATAAATCCGGGCGCGCGTCCGAGGCGGAAACCTCAGCGGCGATCAAGACCTATGTCGCCAAACACGGCGAACTCCTTTGCCCCCATTCCGCCGTCGGTGTCCACGTGGCCGAGGCGCATCAAAGCGGCACGCCAATGATCACACTGGCCACAGCCCACCCTGCGAAATTTCCTGCAGCGGTGGAAGCTGCGACAGGCATCCATCCGCCCTTGCCCCCGCGCATGGCGGACCTGTATGACCGGGACGAACGCATCACGCGTGTCGCCAACGACCTGTCTGCCATTCAAACCATCATCCGGGACCGCATCACGTGACCATCCAAACTCACACGCTGTCCAACGGCTTGCGCATCGTCACCGAACATATGCCGGGGCTGCATTCAGCCAGCATCGGCATCTGGGTCGGGGCCGGCGGGCGGCATGAACGGATCGAACAAAACGGCATCGCGCATTTCCTTGAACATATGGCCTTCAAGGGCACAAAGACGCGCAGCGCTTTGCAGATTGCCGAGGCGATTGAGGATGTGGGCGGCTATATCAACGCCTACACCAGCCGCGAGATGACAGCCTATTACGCCCGCGTCTTGGAAGATGATGTGACCCTCGGGCTTGAGGTCATCGCCGACATCCTGCTGAACCCCGTCTTTGATCCCAGCGAGATCGAGGTCGAACGCGGCGTGATCCTACAAGAGATCGGGCAAGCCCTTGATACGCCAGACGACGTGATCTTCGATTGGCTGCAAGAGGCGGCCTATCCAGATCAAGCCCTTGGTCGCACGATCCTTGGACCATCCGAACGCGTCAGCAGTTTTTCCCGCGATGATCTGTCGGGGTTCGTTGGCGAACACTATGGGCCGAACCAGATGATCCTGTCGGCGGCTGGCGGCATTGATCATGATGCGATTGTCAGGCAGGCCGAAGATCTCTTTGGGCATTTGCCACGCAGCGCCCCTTCTGCATTGATCCAGCCAGCGGCCTTTGGCGGCGGCGAAAAGCGGATGACCAAGGATCTTGAACAGGTCCATTTCGCGTTGGCCTTTGAAGGCCCCGATTACCGGGACCCGGAAATCTATACCGCCCAAATTTATGCAACCGCGATGGGTGGGGGCATGTCATCACGCTTGTTCCAGGAGATCCGTGAAAACCGGGGGCTGTGCTACACGATCTTTGCGCAAGCCGGGGCCTATGAAGATACAGGGCTCACGACGATTTACGCAGGCACAAGTGCGGAACAAATCGCCGAGCTGACGAATATCACCATGGACGAAATGAAGCGCGCCGCTGATGATATGTCTGAAGCCGAAGTGGCCCGCGCCCGCGCGCAGATGAAGGCCGGTTTGCTCATGGGCCTTGAAAGCCCGTCCAACCGGGCAGAGCGGCTGGCCCGGCTGATGTCGATCTGGGGGCGTATCCCGGAACTGTCTGAAACGATTGCCTATGTAGACGGGGTGACCACCGCTGGTGTGCGCGCCTTTGCCGCCAAGGTGGCGACTGATGCAGGTGCGGCGATGGCGCTTTATGGGCCTGCTTCGAACGCGCCGACGCTGGCTGATTTGAAGGCAAGGCTTGCCGCCTGATGCTAGGGACCCGGCGCAAGGTCAAACTGGAAACCGAGCGTATGACACTGCGCCCGCCGATCCATGGCGATTTCCGGGCATGGGCTGCGCTGCGTCGCGAAAGCGAGGGGTTTTTGTCTCCGTGGGAACCCACATGGGCGCGCGATCACCTGTCGCGCAAGGCGTTTACGAACCGGGTCTATTGGGCGCAGCGTTCCATTGCGAATGGCACTGCGGTGCCGCTGTTTTTGATCAGGCGTGCAGATCAGGCGCTTTTGGGTGCGATCACGCTGGATAATATCCGCCGCGGCCCCGCACAAGCGGGCACCACAGGCTATTGGATCGGCCAGCCCCATGCCCGGCAAGGATTGATGAAAGAAGCGATTGAGGCGGTCGTACACTACGCGTTCCGCACGCTTGATCTATCACGGATCGAGGCCGGATGCTTACCCGAAAACACCCCCTCGCGCCGGTTGTTAGAGCAATGCGGATATAAATACGAAGGCGTCGCCCAAAGCTATCTTCAGATCAACGGGCGCTGGCGAAACCACGTGCTTTACGCGAATTTGCGCAATGATCGGCGCGGGAAGACGGATGTCGGGTAATCTTGTGGAGGTGGTGGATCAAGATCCCCCCTACATGCTGAAGCTTGCGGTTGTATGGGGAGGAGAGTGCGGACCCTCCGGGGGGCATATTTGCATTCAAAAGAAGCAGGAAGTGGGGCTTTGGCTTAGATGGTCTTGAGCCGTTCCAACACATCCAATCCCTGCTGTTTCAGGAAATAAAGGATATCGATGAAGACCCAATTCTCGACCAGCTTGTCCCCATCCCGCCTGTAGATATCCACCACGCGCATTTCAGCGCGCGGTCCTTTGGGAAGACCCATATAGCCGCCTGTGGGTGTGACGCTCAGGTTCGCCCAGCCAAAGAAGCCACCATAGTTGCCTTCGGCGAAACGTGTGATGTGTCCGTGGAATTGCCGATCCTCTAACTGCGTGCGAAAGGGCTGTTGGTGTTGCGTGATATAGCGATCAATCGTGTAGGTCGCCCCGATCCCATCAGGCCCCCACCAGAGCATATCGTCGTGCCAGCAGCGGCGCAGCTCTTCCTGTGGCGTTGGATCGCGGGGTTTATCCACGTCGGCGGCATTGGAATTGGCGGCGATGTCGCCGATCATCCGCTCGATCAAGGCAAGCGTTTCAGCACCCTTAACCGGGTCGGCATCTGCATAAAGCAACCCATCATGGGTGCGCGGCCCCGGTTGCACCAGATGCGCGCCGGTTTGTGGGGGCAGGGGTTGTAGCCCGGCTTGATGCATCAGATGGATCAGGTCGCAGAACTGGGCCGTCTCAACGATCTTGCCATTCTCGACCCTGTGGAATTCGGCATAGCGCAGCATGATGATCTTGCCTGTGGGCGGGATGCCAAGGAAGGGTTGATCAAACAGCCCCATGAGGTGGCCCATTGAGGCGACCCATGTGCCGCCAGTTTTAAGCGTATTGTGGCCTGCAAAGAAGATATCTTCGCGCCTTTGAACGGACGACATCGCGGTCAGGAACGGACCCCAGAAACTGGCTGCGACTGCTGCCGCCCCACGCTGTTCATAGAAGGGATGCATGCCCCGCCAGTGCCAATCGCTATCGGTATGCGCAGCTAAAGCAGCCTCAACCGTGCCCGCCGTTGCCGCCTCAATCGCGGCATGATGTGCGCGCACAACGGTCTTTGCGTCTTGAAATGACATTGCTACCCTTTCACCGCCCCGGCGGTTAGCCCCGATACGATCTGGCGTTGGAACACCATGATCATCACAAACAGCGGCGCTGTGATTGACACCGCTGCGGCGACGGCGAACATCACATTCCCCTTTGTCTGCGTTGTCCCAAGGAAGGACGCAAGCTTGGGTACCATTGTCTGGTTCTCTTTTGAGAGCAGCATCGAGGTGACGACAAAGTCGTTATAAGCCAGCAAAAAGCTGAACAGCGCCGTCGTGATCACGCCCGGCCACATGACTGGGATGATCACGTGACGGAAGGCCTGAAACCTTGTGCAGCCATCGACCATTGCGCTTTCATCAAGGTCGGCGGGGATGTTCTTGAAGAAGGCGTGTAGCATCCAAAGCGTAAACGGCTGGTTGATCGCCACAAGCACGATGATCGTCGTGGACAGATGCCCCCATAAGTTCCACTCAAAGAACGGCAGCAGATAGCCCGACACCAGCGTCACCGGCGGCATCGCCCGGAAGATCAACGCAAACAGCAGGAACCAGAACGCATAGCGGTAGGTTGATCGCGCAAGCGCATACCCCCCAAGCGTCCCGCAGGTCAGCGAAATGGTCACAACACAGACGCAGACAATCAGTGAATTCAGCGCGGCGCGCCAAAATTCTTCCTGAATCCATGCGCCGGTGTAGCCATCGGCGGTAAAGCTGTCCCCGGTTTCAGATACCGTCAGCGTGCCCAAAATGGCATTGTACCAATTGGCCTTCGAGAAAAAATCGCCTTCAACTTTGAAGGACCCCCAGATCGTCCAAAGGAACGGGAAGGCCGCAACCACCAGCCAGATCAGCAGGAAACCAGCGGCAAAGATGCGCACGGTGGGGGACTGTTGTTGGGCTTTGCTCATGGCTTTTGTCCCTTAGGTGCGCGGCGTGAAATCGCGGTAGGTGCGGATCAGCACCGGTGAGAGCAGGATCGCGACCCCGATGATTGTCAGCACGGATGTGGCCGCAGCCGATGACAAAAGGCGCGTCTCGCCCCCAAGGTCTGTGAAAATCGCGATGGATAGGGACCGCGCGTGCGCCTGCGCGCTGAAGCTGATGATGGGCTCAAACACCCGGAAGTTATCCATCAACTGGATCAGCGCAATAAAGGTTGTCAGAGGGAACAAATGCGGGATCACCACATAACGGATGCGCTGCCAGCGTGAGGCTCCGTCGATCAACGCGGCCTCAAGCGTGTCAGAGTTCACGGTTTGCAAGCCAGCGTAATAGACGATGAAGGCAAAAGGGGCCGAATGCCAGACCCCGTACACCATCAGCATGATCCACATCAGCGGGGTCGAGGCTTTGACCGAAAGCTGCGGGTTGTCCGACAGCCATTGCAGCCCTTTGCCCAAAATTCCGTTTGCATCGACCATCCAGAACAACACAAGGCCCCCAACCAATGGCGTGATGATAAAGGGGAGGAGTGAGAAGAAGATCGTCGGCCCGCGCAGCGCGCGCGCCACGGAATTGACGCCGACCGCGATGACAAAGCCCAGAATAATCGTCAAAGGCGTGACAACGGCCACATAGGTCAACGTAAAGGCCAGCGCGTCATAAAAGGGCAGGTTCAGAACCTTCCCAAAGAAATCCCCCAAGCCATCAGAGGTTTGCCAGGCTTGCGACACCTCTGCAAAGGCAAGGTGATTGCGGTCTTTGTAGATTGTCAGGCCCGCCCATTTGCCCAAAGGCTGGGCGGCTTTCAGGGCTTGGGTGGCGTCTTGGTCGACAGTGGTGGCTTCGGTACAGCCGAAGGGGCCGCAGTTTTCGACCGTCACAAGCACCTGTTCATGTTGGGAATAAAGCGATTGGGTGACGACAGAGACGATGGGCAGGGCGATGAACAAAAGCATCAGGATGGCTGATGGCAGAACAAACCAGAAAAAGGTTCTGTGCTTCATGACGCAAGGCCCCCATCGTCATCAGATGTTTTGGAAAAATCGGGTGGTTGGGCCGAAGGATATCCCCCCGGCCCAAACGGGTGTTTTTATTGCAGGAAGCCCTGTTCTTTCGCAGCCGCTGTGTAGGCCGCCTCGATATCTGCCAGCGCTTGCTCGGCTGATTCATTGCCTTGCAGGTAGTCGGCAATGTTGTCGCCAAGGGCTGAATGCAGCAGACCCTGATAGGGCACCATCGGATAGGGTGTTGCACCGGCGGCAACCGTGGCCAAGACGCCTTCGTTGACTGTCTGAGGTTCAAAGTTCGGCATCAGCCAAACCGCCTGTGACATGGTGTCATCGTTCAGGATGGCAGGGGATACGCCTGCAGCCATCGCTTTGAAGGTTGTCGCTGCATCTTCGTCGCTGATGTTTTTTGCAACGGTCCAGCCATCCCACCAAAGCGTCGTGGCCGGTGTGCCGCTGTCACCTACTGTCAGCGGGCCGCCGACGGCTGTGTTGGAATAGACCACCTCTTCGGCGCCTTCATCATCCATCAGAACGCCGGTCCGGCTGCCCCACATGTTCATCAGGGCGACATTGCCTGCTTCCCATTCGGCGGATGTTGCGTTGGAATCATGCGTGAGGAAGTCCGGGTTCATATAGGCAGACAGGGCCTTCATCATCTCCAGCGCTTCAACACCTTGGGCGTTGTTGATGGACACTTCGGCTGTGCCGGGCTTAAAGAACTGCCCGCCTGTGCCGATATACATGTTGGTGAATTCCTGCGCGAGGTTCCAGCCAGCCGCATAAGCGCCACCAACAGGGTTCTCCATGATACCTGCGGCGCGGATCTTTTCGGCTGCTTCCAGCATACCTTCGTAGGATGTCGGGGGTTCCATGCCGATCTGTTCAAGCACGTCTTTGCGGTACACAAGGTGCTGGGCGTTGGCCATGAAGGCAACGGCCATGACTTGGCCATCAACAGTGATCAACTGCTGAGGTGGGATGTCGGCACCATATTCGGCGACCAGCGCATCAAGCGGCTGGATCACGTCTTCATTGATCAAAGCAACGATAGACGAATTCGCAACAATCGCCGTTGTGTATTCAGCCGGGTTGCCTGTCATGCCTGCAACATTCAGGGTCTGGTGATCGGCGGTCAGGTTGGATGCCGCTTCGGCCCCACCGCTTTCAGCGCAGGCCACAGCGGCGGCACCGACGGTTTGGATGGCAGGAAATTCGTTGCCGATGATGCTCAGACGGCCACCGTCCACACCACAGCTGTGACCATCGGCCATGGCAAGCGTGCCTGTGACGGCCATCGCTGTGCCCAGCAACGCAGTTTTAATCATTTTCATTTCAAGAACCTCCCAGTTCTGGCTTTGCCGCGTTATGGCGGCGTTCTTATGCGCAGCGCAGTGGCTACAAGATGACACTTTCCACCCGCCGCGAATCGCGACGGGCGTTGCATACGTTTGCAATTTAACCGCCTAAATGGACGCTGACGCAAGAAAGAATATGCCCGGAATAGCTATTCATATGTTTCATAACTTAAGGACTTGCCAGACATCGCGAATCCCGTAAGTGTTTTGCAAGCGTATGCAATTGCGGGGGCATTATGGCCGAAATTCAGTTGAAGAACGTGACCAAGCGCTGGGGTTCTTTCGTTGGGGTCCATGATTTCAACCTCACGATTGCAGATCAAGAGTTTCTTGTGCTGCTTGGGCCTTCGGGCTGCGGTAAGACCACGACTATGCGCATGATCGCAGGGCTTGAAGATGCCACAGGCGGCGACATTCTGGTCGATGGCAAGCGGATCAACGATCTGGACCCGAAAGACCGCGACGTGGCGATGGTGTTTCAGTCCTATGCGCTTTATCCAAACATGAATGTCTACGAAAACATCCGCTTTCCGCTGAAGGTGCGCAAAATCCCCGGTGATCACGATGCGATGGTCAAACGGGCATCGGCGATGGTGGAACTTGACGACTTCCTGCACCGCAAACCCGCCGAATTATCCGGCGGTCAGCGCCAGCGCGTGGCTTTGGCCCGTGCTGTTGTGCGCGAACCGAATGTGTTTCTGATGGATGAGCCGCTATCGAATCTGGATGCAAAGCTCCGCGTTTCGACCCGCGCGCAGATCAAGAACCTGTCTCATGAACTTAAAACCACAACGATATATGTGACCCATGACCAGATCGAGGCGATGACGCTTGCCGACCGCGTTGTCGCGATGAACAAAGGGATGGTGCAGCAGGTCGGCAGCCCGACGGAAATCTATGACCGCCCTGCGAATACATTTGTGGCAGGTTTCATCGGGTCACCTGCGATGAACCTGATGGACGGGGTGCTTGACGGGGGGACCTTCACTGCGGACGGCGTGCAGATCAACGGTCTGCCCACCGACGTCAGTGGCCCTGTGACCCTTGGCTTTCGGGCTGAAGATGCAGCAGTCGCGCCCGAAGGGGCAGTGACCTCACGCGTCTATTCACTTGAACTTCTGGGCGAGGCAACGATGGTCACGATGCGCGCGGCGGGTACGATCCTGTCGGTGAAATCGGCCAAGGACTACCGGGTGAAGATCGGTGATCCTGTTACTGCCCACATCCCAGCAGACATTTGCCACCTGTTTGATCACAAAAGCGGAGAGCGCCTGTTATGACCATTCGCCACCTCAAAACCGCCCGTTCCGAAGCAGCCCGCGCCGAAGACGACGCGAAGGTGCGCGACATTGTCGAGGCCGGTCTGAAAGACATCGAACTGCGCGGTGATACGGCTGTGCGCGAGATGTCCGAGAAATATGATAGCTATTCGCCCGTGTCCTACCGATTGTCGCTGGACGAGATCGAAGCGCTGATTGCCCAAGTCTCTGAAAACGACATGGCCGACCTGAAATTTGCGCAAGAACAGGTGCGTAATTTTGCGCAAGCCCAGCGGGATTCTATGCTGGATATCGAGGTGGAAACATTGCCCGGCGTGATCCTTGGGCATAAGAATATCCCTGTGCAATCAGTTGGCTGCTATGTGCCTGCGGGCAAATTTCCCATGGTTGCCTCGGCCCATATGTCTGTGGCCACTGCATCCGTCGCTAAGGTGCCGCGCATCATTGCCTGTACCTCTCCCTTCCAAGGCGCACCAAACCCGGCGGTCATCGCGGCGATGCATTTGGGTGGGGCGCATGAGATCTATGTCCTGGGCGGGATCCAAGGGATCGGCGCGATGGCGCTGGGTACTGAGACGATTGATCCTGTTCACATGCTGGTCGGGCCCGGCAATGCGTTTGTGGCTGAAGCCAAGCGGCAATTATTCGGGCGTGTCGGCATTGATCTGTTCGCAGGGCCCACCGAAACGATGGTGATCGCGGATGACACTGTGGATGGGGAACTATGTGCGACTGACCTGCTTGGGCAGGCCGAGCACGGATATAATTCGCCCGCCGTCCTGCTGACCAATTCGGAAAAGCTTGCCAAAGATACGCTGGCCGAAATCGACCGACTGCTGAACATCTTGCCCACCGCCGACACGGCGCGGACGTCGTGGGAGGAATTTGGCGAGGTGATCCTTTGCGACACCTACGATGAAATGCTGCAAGTCGCTGATGATATCGCCTCCGAACATGTGCAGGTCATGACCGACCGCGATGATTGGTTCCTTGAAAACATGACATGTTACGGCGCGCTGTTCCTTGGTGCGCGCACGAACGTGGCCAATGGGGACAAGGTGATCGGCACAAATCACACGCTACCTACCAAAAAGGCAGGGCGTTACACCGGCGGGCTTTGGGTTGGGAAGTTCCTGAAAACCCATAGCTATCAAAAGATCACAACCGATGAGGCAGCGGCAGAAATCGGCGCCTACGGATCGCGGCTATGCATGCTGGAAGGCTTTGTGGGGCACGCCGAACAATGTAACCTGCGGGTGCGCCGCTATGGCGGGGTGAATGTGCCCTACGGGGCGGCTGCGCCCTACAAACAAGCTGCGGAATAATTGAAATGGCGGCTCCTCCGGCGGAAGTATTTGGGAAAAAGCGAAAACAAGAGGTGCGCCTTAAACCCCTCTTTGGTTTTGAAATATCCCCGCCGGAGGCACCCATACCCGCAAGGAGCGATATGTAATGACACTGCCCACCACCCCATCTTTCCGCCTTGAGGGTAAACGTGCGCTTGTGGCCGGAGGATCCTCAGGAATTGGCTTGGCCTGCGCGGTTGCTCTGGCCGAAGCGGGGGCTGCGGTTACAGTGGCTGCGCGCGCGCCTGACAAGTTGGAAGCTGTCGTCGGCGAAATGAAAGCGGCAGGTCTGCAGGCCGAAGGTCTTGTCATGGACGTGTCTGACATCCCGGCGGTGCAGGCGCGCGTTGCGGAGGTGGGGCCGTTTGATGTGCTGGTCAACTCCGCTGGCCTTGCGATCCACTCTCCGGCGCTGGACACGGTCGAGGCGGATTTTGACGCGGTCGCGGACCTCAATTTCAAAGGGGCCTACTTTCTGACCACGGCTGTGGCGCAAGGGTTGATCGACGCGGGTAAGCCCGGATCGCTGATCAATATCACCAGCCAGATGGCCTTTGTCGGCGGGATTGACCGCGCGGTTTATTGCGCGACGAAACACGCGGTTGAAGGCTTTACCAAGGCGATGGCGATTGAGTGGGGCAAGCAGGGCATTCGGGTCAACACGCTTTGCCCAACCTTCGTGCGCACGCCGCTTTCTGCGCCAACATTTGACAACCCTGATCGGCTGAAGTGGCTGTTGTCAAAGATAAAACTGGGTCGCGCCGGAGAGGTCACTGATCTGATGGGCCCTGTGGTTTACCTTGCCTCAGACGCAAGTGCGCTGATGACGGGCACCCATATGTTGATTGATGGGGGCTGGACCGCGGATTGATGGAAAAGGTCACATCCCTTCAAGTCGCCCAGCTTGCGGGCGTGAGCCAGTCGGCGGTCAGCCGGGTGTTCACACCCGGTGCCTCGGCCAGTGCAAAGACAGTCGAGAAGGTGAAGAAAGCCGCCGCCGCCCTTGGCTATCGCCCCAACATGATGGCCCGCGCGATGATTACCGGCAAAAGCCGGATCATAGGGGTGATCGTGGCCTATCTTGATAACCAGTTCTACCCCGTCGCGCTTGAACGGCTTTCAAACGCGCTGCAGGCCCAAGGCTATCATATCCTTGTGTTCACCGTGACCAATGATGAAACCCAAGTGGCCGGCGTGCTGCAGGACCTGCTGGATTATCAGGTGGATGGGATCATCACGGCATCGGTTGGGATGAATGGTGATTTGACGGAGCGGTGCCGTGCGGCGGGTATTCCTGTGGTGATGTTCAATCGGGGCCAAGACGAGACGGCGATTTCTGCGGTCACTTCGGCCAATACCGCCGGTGGCCGCAAGGTGGCGCAACATCTGATCACCTGTGGGTACAGTAAAATCGCACATATCAGCGGTTGGAGCGGGTCTTCGACCGGGCGCGACCGCCATGCAGGGTTTGCTGCAGAGATGGCGGCGCATGGCGCGGCACCCCATGCGGTGATGGATGGGAAATATGATCGTGACACCGCCGCTGCAGCTGCCCGGCAGATGATGGACGCGCCTGATCCGCCGGATGCGATCTTTGTGGGCAATGATCACATGGCCTTTGCTGTTATGGACGCATTGCGCAGCGAAATCGGCTGCAGTGTGCCCGGTGATGTGGCAGTCGTGGGGTATGACGATGTGCCCCTGGCGGCATGGGCGGCCTATGATCTGACCACTGTGCGCCAGCCTGTGAACCAAATGGTGCAGGCCACGGTCGACCAGCTTCTTGCCCAAATCATGGACGCCGATATCGCGGCCCGCAAAATCGAAATTGATGGCCCGCTGATCCAGCGCGGCACGACGAAAGGACCAAGCGCATGAAGGGCTTTAATCCCAAGTGGAAAGACCTCCCCGACTATATCATCGGGATCACCAAGGAAATCTGGGAAGACCGGGGCGTTGGGACGCTGAACCATTACTATGCGCCCGATATTCCCGTGCGCTCGCCCATGGGGGTCGCCGTCGGCAATCAGACCACGATTGCAGCGACGATGGCCACGATCAACGAATTTCCGGACCGGGAATTATTGGGTGAGGACGTCATTTGGTCAGGCAATGAGGACGAGGGGTTCCTGTCGTCCCACCGCCTGCTGACCAAAGCCACCCACAGCCGCGATGGGCAATTTGGCCCCGCAACAGGCAAGCCTTGGGTCGTGCGCGTCATTGCGGATTGCGCAGCCAAGGATGACGTCATATATGACGAATGGCTGATCCGCGATTATGGTGGGATCGTCCGCCAGATCGGGATGGACCCACGCCAATTCGCCGCCGATATGATCGAAGCCGAGGGCGGGCCCGGCAATGCCAAGCCGGTCTTTACCCCCAAGATCGACGTCGCCGGGGACTACAAGGGTACCGGGAATGACAACGATTGGGGGCAGGAATACGCGGATATCCTCACCCGGCTTATGGCCAAGGATTTCAATGCAATCCACGAAGATTTTGATCGCGCGGTGATCGGCGAATATGCCGGGGCCAAGACCAGCATTGGGCGCGAAGGCTGCCTTGAATTTTGGGTTGGGCTGCGGTCATCCTTCCCGAATGCGGAATTCAAAATTCACCACCAGATCGGGATGGACGCCGATATGCTGTCGCCCCGCGCTGCCATCCGTTGGAGCCTTGACGGGTTGCACGAAGGGTGGGGCAGCTTTGGCAAGCCAACGGGCGCGCCGGTCCATGTGATGGGCATGTGCCATGCGGAATTTGGGCCATGGGGGCTGCGGCGCGAATTCGCGCTTTATGATGAGATCGCGATTTGGAAGCAGATTTTGATGGCAGCAAGCTAGCCGGCGTCATTTGAGTATTTTGAAGAGCAAGACAGGGTGTCGCACCCAACAGGAGAACACATGACCCCCACCGAAATGGAAACCCGCATCGTGCGCTATGGCGATCTGCATCCTTGCAAGACTGCGTTCATCGACGCACACACCCCCGGTTCTGATCAGAAGGAAAACTTTACGATCATCGGCGGCGGCGTGTCCGAAAGCCCGGACCAGCACGTCCATATCGCGATCCCGCATGGGTTCAACATCGGTGCGGCAGGCCAGCCGCCCAAATGCCGCAACTCACTCCATTCCCACCGCACGGCCGAGGTGTTCTTTGTGCTTAAAGGCCGCTGGCGCTTTTTTTGGGGTCGCTGGGGGAACGCGGGCGAGGTGGTGCTGGAAGAGGGCGATATCATCAACATCCCCACTGGCATTTTTCGAGGCTTCGAAAATATCGGCACCGATTACGGGATGATCATGGCCGTCCTTGGCGGGGATGATGCCGGTGGCGGTGTGATCTGGGCCCCGCAAGTGATTGAAGATGCTACCGGGCACGGGCTGATTTTGGGCGAGAATGGGAAGCTTTACGACAGCAAGAAAAGTCAAAGCCTGCCAGATGGTGTGCAGCCGATGCCTCTGCTGACAGAGGCAGAATTGAAAACCTACCCCGAACCGACCACCGCCGATGTTGTCCCGCATTATGTTGCCCGCTACTGGGACCTGATGGCGCTGGCCGACAAAGACCCGGTCTGCGTGATTGGCGAAAACGGCAAGCTGCGCGACAAGCCGGGGTTTGAAGTGGCGTTGATGAACCGCAATTCCGCGTCTGATGAGATGCACAGCCACCCATACCCATCCGTTTTGATGCCGATGCGCGGGCATTGGCGGGTCACTTGGGCGGGTGGTCGCGCGACGCTTGCGCCGGGTGATACTATGTCAGTGCCAGAAGGTTTGATGCATCATGCGGTACCTTCTATGACGGGCGAGGCTTCGCTTTATCATGTGGTCGCCACGGGCGATCCTGCTGGGCTAACATGGACAGGTTGAACACGGCCCTGCACACAAACCCCACCCCGAAAGGAGCCGAAATGGCCAAAGTACGCACAACCCACGTCGGCTCACTTCCGCGGTCGCAAGAGGTGGTTGATTTCATCTTTGCGCGTGAAAACGGCGCGGGGTTTGATCAGGCCAAGTTCGATGCGACCATGACTAAAGCGGTTGCCGACACGGTCGCCAAACAAGTGGCCGCCGGTGTCGATATTGTGTCGGATGGCGAGACCTCAAAGATCTCTTACGCGACCTACGTCAAAGACCGCTACACCGGGTTTGATGGCGACAGCCCGCGCAATGCGCCTGCTGATCTGAAACAGTTTCCAAGCTTCCTCAAACGCCTTGCCGATGGCGGCGGCACCCCGCAATATGCGCGGCCCATGTGCGTGGGCGAAGTGAAATCCAAAGGGCAGGGGGAGCTGGACAAAGACATCGCCAACCTCAAGGCCGCGATGGAAGCGAACGGGGTTGACCGGGGCTTTATGAACGCAGCCTCACCGGGTGTGATTTCCCTGTTTTTGCAGAATGATTTCTATGCCACGCGCGATGCGTATTTGGCCGCCTTAGCCGATGCGTTGAAGGCCGAATACGAAACGATTGTCGCTGCTGGCCTTGATTTGCAACTGGATTGTCCCGACCTCGCCCTGTCGCGGCACATGCTGTTCAACGACTTGTCGGACGCTGAATTCCTGAAGATCGCAGACAGCCATGTGGAGGCGCTGAACCACGCGTTGTCGGACATTCCCGAGGATAAGGTGCGCATCCACATCTGCTGGGGCAATTACGAAGGCCCGCATGTCTGCGACATTCCGATGGCCAAGATGTTTGATACACTGATGGCCGCGAAAGCGCGCTATGTGCTGTTTGAAACCTCGAACCCGCGCCACGGCCACGAATGGACCGTCTTCCGGGATCGCAAGGGCGATATTCCTGACAGCAAAGTGCTTGTACCCGGTGTTGTGGACACGACGACGAATTTTGTCGAACACCCGGAACTGGTGGCACAACGCATTGATCGCTTTACGCAAATCGTTGGGCATGAACGGGTGATTGCCGGGTCGGATTGCGGCTTTGGGACGTTTGCGGGCTTTGGCGCGGTCGATCCTGAAATCGCCTACGCTAAGCTGGGCGCGCTGGCCGAAGGGGCCGCTTTGGCGCGATGACACCGCTGGTTCTACTGCCTGGAATGATGTGCGATGTGCGGCTGTTCGCGCCGCAGATCGCTGCGTTTTCCGGGCAGCGGGCAGTGCATGTGGCACCCATTGGCGGGGCCGAGAGCGTTGCGAAAATCGCAGAACAGGTGTTGGTAGATGCGCCGCCGCGTTTCGCGCTTGCGGGGCTGTCCATGGGCGGTATCGTTGCGATGGAGGTTATGCGTCAAGCACCTGAACGTGTGGAGCGCATCGCGCTGCTTGACACCAATCCCAAGGCAGAAGTTGACGCCGTGAAAGCCATGCGCGAACCGCAGATCGCCAAGGCGAGAGCCGGGCAATTTCTGGCCGTGATGCGCGATGAGATGAAGCCGAACTACCTCACCGACGGGCCGCATCGCACGCGGATTTTGGACCTGTGTATGGAGATGGCAGAAGCGCTTGGTCCTGACGTGTTCGTGCGCCAATCCCGCGCCCTGCAAACCCGCCCCGACCAGCAAGACACGCTACGTCATATAACTTGCCCGGCCCTTGTGCTTTGCGGGCGCGATGATGCGCTTTGCCCCGTGCATCGCCATGAACTGATGGCAAGCCTTATACCGCATGCGACCCTGCATATCATTGAAAACGCAGGGCATTTACCGACTTTGGAACAACCTGATAAAACAACGGACGCCTTGCGCCGTTGGTTGGAGGACTAGATGGACCACGCCCTTCTCAAGCTGCTGCGCAGCGTCGACACGCCCACCGTTTGCAACGCAATCGAGGTCGCCCAAGGCAAACGTGGCTTCAACGCCTTCACGCGTGGCACGATGTTGGCCTCGGACCCGACAGGCGTTGTGGTTGGGTACGCGGCCACGGCCAAAATCGCGGCGGTCAATCCGCCGTCCGAGGCCACGGATGTGATCCGCGCCCGCCGCATGGCCTATTACAAAATGATGGCCAAGGCGGCACACCCGTCAGTCGCGGTGATCGAGGATGAGGATTTTCCAAATGCCATCGGGGCCTATTGGGGAGAAGTGAACACGACGATCCACAAGGGCTTTGGGATGTCAGGAACGCTGACCAACGGTGTGATGCGGGATCTTGGCGATATGGCCCCCGATTACCCGGTGATTGCAGGGTCCATCGGGCCAAGCCATGGGTTTGTGCATGTCACAGACTTGGACTGCCCAGTCGAGGTCTTCGGCCTCACCGTGCGCCCTGGTGATCTGGTTCATGCGGACCGGCACGGTGCGGTTGTGGTGCCGCCCGAAGTGATCGACCAGCTTGCGGGTGCGATCCACAAGATGCAATCGACTGAACATTTGGTCCTTGGCCCTGCGCGCGAAGACGGGTTTGATTTTGCGAAATTTGAGGCCGCATGGGCCGCCTTTGAGGCGGCGCGCACCTGACCATTGCACCTTTGCAAGTGGCATGGTTCAAACCGCATCAAAGGAGCCCGTCCAGATGCTGAACCCCGTTACCCCCGAATTTGAAACGCAGTTGCGCGGCCTGCTGCCTGCCAAAGCGTTCAAAGACGACACCGTCGCCTATTTTGTCGAAAATCGCGGCCGCTGGCAGGGGCACGGGCTGGTTGTCGCACCGGGATCGGTGGACGAAGTTTCGGCAGTTGTGAAGGCCTGCCACGAGGCGCATGTGCCGATTGTGCCTTATAGCGGTGGCACGGGGCTTGTCGGCGGGCAGATCATGGAAGGCGGGGCGAGGCCAGTTGTGCTCTCGCTTGAACGCATGGACAGGGTCCGCGACATTTATCCGTCCGAGAACGTGCTTGTGGTGGATGCAGGTGTCATCTTGGCCGATGTTCAAGCTGCGGCGGCAGGGGTGGACCGGATGTTTCCATTGTCCCTTGCCTCGGAAGGGTCGGCCCGGATTGGGGGGCTACTTGCCACCAATGCGGGTGGGGTGAACGTGCTGCGCTATGGCAATGCGCGCGCTTTATGTCTGGGGCTTGAGGTCGTGCGCCCGGATGGGTCGATCTGGCATGGGCTGTCCCGTTTGCGCAAAGACAATACCGGCTATGATCTGCGCAATCTGATGATTGGGTCTGAAGGAACTTTGGGCGTGATCACGGGTGCCGCTTTGCGGATGGTCCCGCGCCCAGCGGAAGTGGGGGCTGCGATGATGGCGGTGGACTCTCCTGCTGCTGCACTGGATTTGCTTGCCCTTGCGGGTTCCCAAATGGGCGAGGGGATTTCAGCCTTCGAGATCATGCATCGTCAGGGCCTGGATTTTCTGGCTGATGTGGGGCCAGAGGTGAAAGCACCCTTTGCTGAAACACCCGAATGGATGGTGCTGATTGACGTGGGGCTGCCCAAAGGATTGGAACCCGATGCTGCGCTTGAACAAGTGTTTGCCGCAGCAACTGCAGCAGGGCTGGTCAGTGACGGGGTGATCGCCCGCTCAGATGCGGATCGCGCCGCGCTCTGGCATATCCGCGAAAGTATTCCTGAGGCGAACCGCCGGATGGGATCTGTCAGTTCGCATGACATTTCTGTGCCGCTAAGCGCTGTGCCTGATTTCATTGCGCAAGGTGGGCAAATCATTGGTGCACTTGGGGATTTTCGGATCAATTGCTTTGGGCATCTGGGGGATGGAAACCTGCATTACAACGTGTTTCCGACACCCGGAAAGACCCGCGCTGACTATGGCAACCTGCGCGATGAGGTGAAGCGCGCGGTGCATGATCTGGCGGCCAAGTTCGGAGGGTCGGTGAGTGCAGAGCATGGGATTGGGCGCTTGAAGGTGGATGATCTGGAAACCTATGGCGACCCTGCAAAACTTGCGATGATGCGCGCGGTCAAAGACGCGCTTGATCCCCGTGGGATCATGAACCCCGGCGCTGTGATAAGGCGCGCCTGACGGCGCATGCGATATTGGCGCGCTTGGCGGGCGTTCTCGCAGTATGTGGTGTCGCGTGCTTGGCAGTTGTTCCGCATGCCTCCGGCGGAAGTTTGATTGGACAAAGAAAATATGTTTACCGCATATTAAGGTTAACCTGATTGCCTTGGCAGGCGGTACAGGCGGAAGCGTTGATGACCGTGACGGAGAAAGACGCCTTGTCCAGTGACCCAAAAACGGTCCGTCCTTTGAATAGGCAGCTGGCAAGGCGCACCTCTTTCGTCTTTCTTTGTCTAATCAAACTTCGGGGTGAGCGCAGCGAGGGGCAGCGCCCCTTAGACGCCCTCAAACGCGCATAACGCGTGCACATCCATGCCCAAACCTTCCAAGCGCGCCCGCCCCCCAATATCCGGCAGGTCGATGACAAAGGCGCAGCCCACGACGCTTGCACCCAGCTTTTCAATCAGCTTGATCCCCGCCTCGGCGGTGCCGCCGGTTGCCAGCAGATCGTCAACCATCAACACCCGGTCCCCCGGTTGCAGCGCGTCGTCATGGATTTCCATTACCGCTTCGCCATATTCAAGCGTGTAGGCCTGCTCAAACGTCTTGCCGGGAAGCTTGCCTTTCTTGCGGATTGGGACGAAACCCAGTGACAACTGATGCGCGATGGCTCCGCCAAGGATAAACCCCCGTGCCTCAAGCCCGACAACGACGTCGATCTTCTGGTCGATATAGGGATGCAGCAACTGGTCAATAGCCAGCCGAAATCCGCGTGGATCGGCGAAAAGTGTGGTCACATCCCGGAACATGATCCCTTCATGTGGGAAATCGGGGATGGTGCGGATGTAGTCTTGGACAGTTTTCATAGGCCTACTTTCAAAGGACGCGCCCGGCGACGGCGTCAAGTTTGGCGACTAGTGCTGCGTCGCGTTTGTCGGGGGCAGTCATGATTGCGTGTTCAAGCGCGCGGTCACAGCCGTGTGGGCAGGGTGCGCGGTCTGGCCCGAGTAAGGCGGGCAGCCGCGTGACCATATCCCGTGCTTTTGTCCCGTTCCCGGTCAGCGTCTTGATCACATCCGACACATCGACTGCCCCGTGATCGGGGTGCCAGCTGTCATAATCGGTGATCATTGCAACGGATGCATAACAAAGTTCAGCCTCGCGGGCGAGTTTGGCTTCGGGCATGTTCGTCATACCGATCACGTCACAGTGCCACACATCGCGGTAAAGGTGGCTTTCGGCCTGGCTTGAAAATTGTGGCCCTTCCATCGCCAGATACGTGCCGCCGTCATGCACCGTGACACCTGCGTCCGTAGCGGCCTTCAAGCACGCGGCGGACAGGCGTGGGCAGGTCGGGTGCGCGACACTGACATGGGCGACGCAGCCTGTGCCAAAGAACGACTTTTCCCGTGCAAAGGTCCGGTCAATGAATTGATCAACGATGACGAAATCGCCGGGGGCCATGTCTTCGCGGAACGACCCACAGGCGCTGACGCTGATCACATCCGTCACCCCAAGCCGCTTGAGCGCATCGATATTCGCGCGATATGGCACGGTTGTCGGCGTATGCACATGCCCGCGCCCGTGGCGGGGCAGAAAGACGAAGGGGATCCCATCAAGCGTGCCTGTCAGGACCGCGTCAGACGGTGCGCCCCACGGGCTTTTGACCGTTTCCCAAGCGGCATCTTCCAGCCCGTCGATGTCATAAAGGCCCGAGCCTCCGATAATGCCGATCTTGGTTTGCATGCCACCCCCTCTGGTTGTGTTCCATTCTGCCGTAAGCGCCACGGGGCGCAAGCAAATTGAGCATTACACCGCTCTCTTAGCACCAATTGAAGCCATCGTGACGGCGGGTTTGGTGAAAATTCGGCCCTCTTCACATAATCATAATGCAACGCACGCTAAATTTAGGGCCGACGGGGTGACATTCGATGCCGCTTTGCTTATGGCGCAATGATCAAATCTTCAACCACAGGTCCGCCCTATGCCCCGTGCCCTTCTGGCGAATTTCGCCGATAGTTTGTCATTGAATGACCCCGATGCCCCGATCACACCTGATCGCATACGTATTGAGGTGTTGTCAGGCCTGACCGTAGCCCTTGCACTGGTGCCCGAAGCGGTGGCCTTTGCCTTTGTGGCCGGTGTGCACCCGCTGGTCGGTTTGTATGCCGCTTTTATCGTAGGATTGATTACGGCCGTGTTTGGCGGGCGTCCGGGAATGATTTCCGGCGCGACGGGGGCTTTGGCGGTTGTCATGGTGTCGCTGGTCGCGCTGCATAGCGTTGAATACCTCTTCGCGACGGTGATCCTGATGGGGATTATTCAGATATTTGTGGGGGTTATGCGCTGGGGTAAATTCATTCGCCTTGTGCCGCATCCTGTGATGCTCGGCTTTGTGAATGGGCTGGCGATTGTGATTTTCATGGCGCAATTGGGCCAATTTCAAGTACCGGGCACTGCCCATGGCGGCAGCCATGGGCTGCCCAACGGCGAATGGTTGTCTGGCACGCCGCTGTTTCTGATGCTTTCGCTTGTGGCTTTGACCATGGCGATCATCTGGGTTTGGCCGCGTATCACCAATCTGATCCCGGCCCCCTTAGCGGGCATTGGTATCGTCGCTTTGCTGGTCATCGGGCTTGGCTTGGATGTGCCGCGCGTGGGTGATCTGGCGTCGATCCAAGGCACTTTGCCGCCGTTCCATGTGCCATGGACGCTTGATGCGTCCTTGGGTGAAACGGGGCTTTATGGCGATCTTCTCCCGCCGCTGACGCTTGAGACGTTTTGGATCATCCTGCCTTACGCTTTGATTCTGTCGGCCATCGGCCTGATCGAAAGCCTTTTGACGCTGAACCTTGTGGGCGAAATGACGGGCAAGCGCGGTGGGGCGTCTCAGGAATGTATCGCCCAAGGTGTGGCCAACACGGTCACCGGGTTCTTTGGCGGCATGGGCGGCTGTGCGATGATCGGCCAGTCGATGATCAACGTGAAATCAGGCGGGCGCACCCGGATTGCGGGCGTTGTTGCCGCGCTGTTTTTGCTGGCCTTTATCCTGTTCGCAAGCGGCCTGATTGAACAAATTCCGCTGGCCGCATTGGTCGGTGTGATGTTCATGGTCGTCATCGGCACCTTCGCGTGGAAGTCGCTGACGATCCTGTTCAAAGTGCCTTTAACGGATGCTTTCGTGATTATCCTTGTGACAATCGTCACCGTCTGGACCGACCTTGCTACGGCTGTGGTCGTCGGCGTGATCGTCTCAGCGCTGGCCTATTCGTGGAACAACGCGACCCGTATCTATGCGACCACGCATGAAACACCCGAAGGGGCCAAGGTCTATTCGGTGCATGGGCCGTTGTTCTTTGGGTCAGCCGAAGGCTTTGCAGAGCTGTTTCAGATCAAGAATGATCCATCGCTGGTCATCATCGACTTCACCGAAAGCCGCGTTGTGGACCAATCTGCCTTGCAGGCGATTGAGGCTGTGGCCGGCAAGTATGAGGATGCGGGCAAGAAAATCCAGCTGCGTCACCTGTCCCGCGATTGTCATAGCTTGCTGTCAAAGGCGGGCCACCTGATCGTGGATAGTGATGACGACCCGGACTATGAAATCGCGGTGGATTATTCGGTGAAGACCGGGGTGCTTGGCGGGCACTAGCGCGTCTGATCTGGCCGTGGTTCTACGTTGAGGGTGCGGAGCCTCCGGCGGGGATATTTGACAACCAAAGGGATGGTGCGCGGGGCGCTGTGTCAGGGGCAGGTCTAGGCTTGGGCCGTTAGACTACTCTGGCCGTTCCAAACTAAACACCTCGCGCACGACCGCGTAATCCCGATACCCGAGGCGTGCGAGTGGTTGGAACTTCGTCACATCGAACATCCCATCCACAAGGCAATCGTTGCGCATGTGCACGCCGGTGACTTCGCCGAAGACGGTGAAGTTCGCCTCTCCCGGCAATTGTACGATCTGGGTGAGTTTGCATTCAAGCGTCGCAGGGGCGCCGGCCACGCGCGGGCAGTTGATCGTGCCACATTCTGCCTTGGCGATCCCGGCATCTGTGAATTCATCGACCTCTTTCCCCCACGCCCCTGACGTCTGATTCATCCCGTCCTTCATCGCGTAGCTTACGATGTTCACAGCGAAAACTCCGGTATCACGGATATTGGCGACGCTGTCTTTCGTGTCCCCCCGGTCCGGTTTCGCGCTGGTCGAGGCGAACATGACCTGCGGCGGCGCGTAGGCGACTGCGTTGAAGAAGGAATAGGGGGCCAAATTATCCGCCCCATTCGCCCCGCGCGTGCTGATCCAGCCGATGGGGCGGGGCGTGACGATGGCATTAAACGGGTTATGCGGCAGCCCATGGCCGTTTTCGGGGCGATAGAACATGGTCTTGCCTTTTCGTCATGCGTTTCAGACGCTAACCTGCCCCTAAAGGGCAGACAGGCGCAACATGCAAACGGGGCAAATTGAGCTGGCAGAGGAAACCTCTGCCGATTGGTGGGAGGTCGAGGCGCTTTATGATCTGTGCTTTGCACCGGGGCGGTCTGCTTTGTCATCCTATCGCCTGCGTGATGATGTGCCGTCGGTCGCGCCCTTATGCATTACAGCGCGGGATGCGGGTGGGGTTTTGGCTGGTGTGGTGCGCAACTGGCCGGTGCGCATCGGGACGGCTGATGCGCTTTTGCTTGGACCAATTGCCGTGCACCCCACCCGGCAGGGCGAGGGGCTGGCCGCGCTTTTGATGACCGATTGTTTGACCCGCGCCACCAAACTGGGATGGGAACGGGTGATGCTTGTCGGGGATGCGCCTTACTATGGACGCTTTGGTTTTGTGCAGCTTGCGGGCGTCACCATGCCGCCGCCCACAAACCCCGACCGGGTTCTTGGCCTTGCGCTTGTACCGGGCGCTTGGGACGGCGTGCAGGGCGACGTTCTGCGCGCCAAAGATTGAAATTCACGCCCGCGCTACCCACATTAAGGGAATGAGCGATATGAAATTGGTGAACCCTGATAACCCTGACACTCCCCTGAGCGAGGCAGCACAAGAACAGATCGCAGCCCTTGCCGCACGGCAGGCCAAGGCGAGTGGTTTGTTGATGCAAGCGATCACATTCGTGGGCGGGCAGGTCGATAACACCCTGAAAATGCTGCCCGAAGGCGCAAAGGCACAGATTGATCAAGCCGCGCGCAAAGCGCTTCAGCGCAGCTATGATATGGCCGCGACAACCCGCACAGGGCTTGGCGCAAAGGCTGTGCAATCAGATCGTGGGCACAAAATATTTGCAACCATTTCAGGCGCACTGGGCGGGGTTGGTGGTTTGCCCACAGCGCTGGCTGAACTTCCGATTGCGACAACGATGATCTTTCGCGCGGTCCAAGGGGTTGCTGCGCAATATGGTGAAGATCCGACCAGCGAAGAAACCCGGCTTGAATGTCTTGCTGTTTTCGGCGCGGGTGCGCCGGGAACCGCAGATGACGGTATTGATACAGCCTTCATCGGCGCGCGCCTTGGGATCACGGGCACGGCTGTGCACGGGTTGATGAGCAAGGTCGCCCCACGTTTTGCGACCCTTTTGTCCCAAAAGCTGGCCTCTCAGGCGGTTCCGCTTTTGGGTGCCGCGGCGGGTGCAGGGACGAATTACGCCTTTGTGGATTACTACGTCGAAGTCGCCCATGTGCACTTTGGGCTGCGCAAAATCGCGCGGAATCACGGCAAAGATACGGTGGAAGAGGCGTTTCACACAGCGCTTGTCGCCGCGAAATTGCCCGTCAACCGGGCCTGATCCAACAGGTAATCCGACACAGCTGTGCGAACGGATTGCACGCCGCTTTCGCGGGCGGCGTTGATCACGGCTTTCACCTCGCCAAGGTCTACCTGCCGCAGCAAATGCTTGACCGGCCCAACGGACGCAGGGCGCATCGAAAGTGACTTGAATCCAAGGGCGGCAAAGCAGATCGCCTCGATCGGCCGGCCCGCGTCTTCACCACAAAATGAGATGGGCGTGCCGGCTTTTTCACAGCGCCCCACAACCATTTCAAGATAAGATAGAAAGCTGACGTTCAGCGTGTCATAGCGCTTGCGCACCCGTTCGTTTTCGCGGTCTGCGGCATAGAAGAACTGTTTCAGATCGTTGCCGCCGACCGAAATAAAATCGACCTCATCAAAGAAACTTTCGGGCGAAAATCCAAGGGACGGGGTTTCCAGCATCGCCCCGACTTCGATCTTTGAAGGCAGCGGGTTGCCCAACTTTTTCTCACGGTCCAGAACCTTCTCAAGCTCGGCCTTGGCCAGCCGGAACTCGCTGCGCAGGGTGATGAAGGGAAACATTACCGTCAGTGGCTCTCCATTTGCGGCACGGATCAGCGCCTGAAGCTGCATGCGCAACACGCCCGGTTTATCCAGCCCCACCCGGATCGCGCGCCAGCCCATCGCAGGGTTCGGTTCATCGTTGGGCTTCATGTAAGGCAGCACTTTGTCGGACCCGATATCGAGGGTGCGGAACGCCACGCGCCGCCCGTTGGCTGAATCCATCACACGGCGGTAAAGCGTTGAAAGTTCTGCACGTTTTGGCATCTTATTGCGCACAAGAAACTGCAATTCGGTGCGGAAAAGGCCCACGCCTTCGGCCCCGCAGCTTTCCAGTGACGGCAGATCAGCCATCAGGCCTGCGTTCATATGCAGCGCAATTTCGGTGCCGCATTTTGACCGCGCTGGCAGATCGCGGATCGAGGCATAGCGTTCCTGCGCCCGCGTCTGCATCGCGATCTTGTCGCGAAACGCGCTTTGTACCGCATCGTCCGGGCGCAAGTGCACGATGCCCTGTTCGCCATCGACAAGGATCGTGTCGCCATTCAGCGCCTCGGTCGTAATGCGTTTGGCATTAATCACAAGCGGAATGGCCCACGCGCGCGCCACAATCGCCGCGTGACTGCCGACAGACCCTTCCTCAAGCACGATTCCGCGCAGCGATTTGCCATAATCAAGCAATTCGCCGGGGCCGATATTGCGTGCAATCAGGATCGCGTTGGCAGGCATTTCGGCCCCCGTTTCGGCACCCTGACCGGTCAGGATGCGCAGCAGGCGGTTGGACAGATCATCAAGATCATGCAGCCGTTCGCGCATGTAAGTGTCTTTGGACTGGCCAAGGCGGGTGCGCGCCAGCGATTGTTCTTTCTCAACCGCAGCTTCGGCAGACAGACCGTTGGTGACATCGGCCTCCATCCGTTTCATCCAGGATTTCGAGTTGGCAAACATGCGGTAGGCTTCAAAAACGGCCTTTTGATCGCCCACCAGCTTGGTCGTGTCTGTCAGCATTTCATCGACCGTCATGCGCAACGTATCAACAGCATCCCGCAGGCGCTGCAATTCGATGACCGGGTCTTCCGAGATCGGGTTGGTGACGACAACACGGGGTTCATGCAGGTAAACATGCCCTTCGCTGACGCCTTCTTGGGCGACACTGCCCTTGAACATCACGGCCTGCTGGTGGCGGGCAGAAAGGGCAGCACCTTCACCTACAAAAGCCCCAAGTTCGGTCATCTCGGCGATGACCATGGCGACGATTTCAAGGGCATAGACCTCATCGGGGGTGAACTGGCGGGCCTCTTTGGATTGGATCACCAGAACGCCCAACGGATCACCCAGGCGCTGGATCGGGACACCGCAGAAGGATGAATACCGTTCTTCGCCAGTTTCAGCCATGTAGCGGAAACCACGTTCGTTCGGGGCATCGGCGGTATTGACGATATGGCGGGATTTTGCGACCCGGCCCACAAGGCCTTCGCCAAGGCGCAGGCGGGTCTGGTGTACCGCGTCGGCCTCAAGGCCTTTGGTTGCGCAAAGCTCTAAGGTTTCGGTGTCGCGAAACAGATAGATCGAACACACCTCGGTGTTCAGCGAGGTTGCAATCAAATCAACGATCTTATCAAGCCGCTCTTGACCTGCGCCTGCTTCGGCCAGCGCCTTTTGCAGGCGGCCCAGCAGCTTACGGCTTTCGCTTTCAACAACGTCTGGCACGATTTCCCCTCATTTGCCCGGGCGAATGGGCACATTCAAGTTATATGGGAGCGTTTCAAGAAAAGGGAGAGGAAAAGCGCGTACCACTAGAAGTTGAGCGTTATTTATCCAATTGGTCAGGCCGCTGGTCGTCTAAATTAAGTGTCCAGTGCCTCTTCAGCCATGCAAAGGTCTTCGAACAAGACCAGCACGTAGGGGTCATAGATCGAAATGCCCATTTCGGTAGCGAAGTCTTCGAGGGTCATCCCCTGATAGGTCATGTCGCTGGTCATCGCCACTGGTTCTGCCGCGCTGAGGGCTGTGGCATTTGCAAGAACAAGAGCGGAGACCGAAACAGTCGTACCAATGGCGGCAATGGTGACTGCGCGGCGCGATTGTAACAACGCAAGCGACCAGCGCCGTTCGGGTTTGCGAAAACGGCGCGCCAGTTCTTCATCAAAGGTGTCTAGATCAAACAAGACAAAATCCCACGTCCAGGCGTGTGCTTATCTTGTGAAGCAAAAGTGGTTAAAGTTTGGTTAACCTGTGTCTGGTTTGAACTTTAGGCGGCTTTATGCAGATCAAATGCATCATGCAGCGCCTGCACAGCCAGTTCCATATATTTGCGATCAATCAGGACCGAAATCTTAATCTCGGACGTGGTGATCACCTTGATGTTGATCCCCTCGTCATGCAGCGCCTTGAACATTTCTGCGGCAACACCCGCGTGGGACCGCATTCCGATGCCCACAACTGATACTTTTGCAACCTGATCATCATTCACAAGGTCATGAAAGTTGATTGAACCGCTGGCTTTGGCCGCTTCCATAGCTTTCTCGGCGCGCAACACCTGGTCGACCGGGCAAGAGAAGGTCATATCGGTGCGTCCTTCTTCCGAGATGTTCTGGACGATCATATCCACATTTACCCCCGCCTCGGCGAGGGGGCCAAAGATCGCAGCGGCGATCCCGGGGCGATCTGCGACCGATACCAACGTCATCTTTGCCTCATCGCGTGAATAGGCCACACCGGCGACTGCATTTTGTTCCATGATCTCTTCCTCATCGCAGACCAGCGTGCCTGCATCGTCAGATGGTTCTTCAAAGGATGACAGCACGCGCAAGCGCACCTTATAGCGCATCGCCAACTCGACCGAGCGGGTTTGCAGCACTTTGGCCCCAAGAGAAGCCAGTTCCAGCATTTCCTCAAACGCGATCTTGTCAAGTTTGCGTGCCTTATCTGTGATCCGGGGGTCCGTCGTATAGACGCCGTCCACATCCGTATAAATATCGCAGCGTTCCGCCCCGAAGGCCGCAGCAAAGGCGACGGCTGTGGTGTCCGAACCACCGCGCCCCAGTGTTGTGATCCGCCCTTCCGGGCTGATCCCCTGAAAGCCTGCCACAACAGCGACCTGCATGCCTTCGGCGAACTTGCCTTGCATGTTTTCGGGCGGAATGTCTTCGATCCGCGCGCTGGCGTGGGCAGAGGTCGTTTTGACCGGCACCTGCCAGCCTTGCCAACTGCGCGCATTCACGCCCATTTCTTGCAAGCGCAGCGCCATCAGCCCGGCTGTGACGTTTTCGCCAGAACTGACGACCGCATCATATTCGCGCGCATCATAAAGCGGTGAGGTGTCGTTGACCCAGCCCACTAGTTCATTGGTCTTGCCCGACATCGCCGAGACGATGACGATCACGTCATAGCCTTTGGCCACCTCAACAGAGACGCGTTTGGCCGCGCGGGCGATTCGATCAAGGTTGGCG
>CAYPVL010000020.1:0-11930 GCA_964414165.1 uncultured Cognatiyoonia sp. | reverse complement strand
TCATCACAAGTGTGGGCATGGGTTGGTCCTTCGTGCCCGGACCCTTTAATGCGCGTTTGCGCGAAGGGCAATGCTGTCAAATTGTGCAGGCTGCGCCTGCGTTTCATTTTGGTACGGGTTGTAAGGGTCTGCCTGTTTGGCCGGGCCATGGTGGCGTTTGCGCGTGCGGACCCTCCGGAGGGCATATTTTTATTCAAAAGAAACTAGTTGGTTTGCTTCTTCGGGATGAAGGGGAGCGGCATGACGGGGATGCCGTCTTTGATCAGCGATTTGGCTTGGTCGGCGTTTGCTTGCCCGTAGATCGCCCGTTCGGGTTTTTCGCCCGCATGCATCGCTTTGGCTTCGGTGTAAAATGTGTTTCCGACATAGTCTGCGTTGGCTTCGACATGTTCTTTGATTTTCGCGATGTCTTCGGCCACAGCACTATTGCCTTTCTTGGGCAGGGCGGGGGCCATAATCGTTTTCTTGATCTTGGTCGATCCGCAGGTGTCGCATGTCAACATCCCGCTTTCTTGAAGCGCATCGTATGCATCACTGGATTGAAACCAGCTTTCAAAGTGATGCCCGTTGTCACAGCCAAGTGTGTAGCGGATCATGGGGTGTTTTGCCTTATGTTGCTTGGCCTCACAGATAAGGCGGAGTGGCGCGAATGCAATCAGGTTCCAAGTCGCGCGGGATCAAATGTTGCCACGATCCTGCGCAGTTCGGGTTCCTGCAGCTTTTTGGCCGCTTTGCGCAAAGGCATCCATTTGCGTTTGCGTTCTTTGTGTTCGGGCCATTTCTTGGCCACGTCGTCTACCGCCACCGGGTAGACCATGACGACCACAGGCGTTGGATTGTCGCTAAGCGGTTTGACGTAGGAATAGGCCCCAAGGCAGTGGTCAATCGCTTGCCCTTTGACCCCTGCTTCTTCCCAAGCTTCGGTTGCTGCCGCTTGCGCAGGTGTTTGTTTGTGCATTGGCCAGCCTTTGGGCAAAATCCACCGTTTGGAGCGGCGGCTGGTCACCATGCAGATTTCAAGCTGGTCGTTTTTGATCCGGTAGCAAAGCGCTGCGAATTGTGTGCGCACATCTGTCTTCCCTCCTTCCCGCAGTTTCAGAGGAAGTTGACGTCGTTTCTTTTTGAGGGTGGTTTGTTTGCTCATGCGCCTTAGGTTCTGATGCTCTGGCTGCAGAGTTCCACGCAGCGCAAGTGGTGGCAAGATGCGAATGGGCCCGGTTCCCCGATTTATTGGTGCAGAGATTTATCGCCATTCTAGCTATGGTCACTGGCACCCTTTGCGCGTGCCCCGTGTGTCCACAGTGATGGATTTGTCCCGCGCGATGGGCTGGTTGCCGTCAGCGCAATATATCGTCTCACCCCGCGCCAAACCTGCGGCTTTGCATGGGTTTCATACGCCCGAATATGTATCTGCGTTGCAAACCGCAGAGGCGGCACAATCGGTGTCGGATGCTGTCCGCGCGCGGCATGGTTTGGGCACGCCCTCTAACCCGGTCTTTCCAGAGATGTATCGCCGTCCGGCAACGTCAGCGGGCGCGGCCTTGTTGGCGGGCGAGTTATTGCGCGCAGGTGGTGTGATTTACACCCCTGCCGGTGGCACCCATCACGGGATGCCCGATCGCGCCAATGGGTTTTGTTATTTGAATGACCCTGTGCTGGCGATCCAATCTTTGCGCCGCAATGGCGCGCCCCGCATCGCCTACATTGATATCGATGCCCATCATGCCGACGGGGTTGAACATGCCTTTGCGGATGATCCTGATACATTGCTGATCTCTATCCATGAGGAAAATCGCTGGCCCCGCACCGGGGCGTTGATGGATCTGGGCGCGGGGCAGGTCTTTAATCTGCCGGTGCCTGCGGGGGTGAATGATAGTGATATGGCGCTGATCCGGGATCGGTTGATCCTGCCGGCTATTGCGGGGTTCCGCCCTGATGCGATTGTTTTGCAATGCGGTGCTGATGCGTTGTTGGAGGACCCACAGTCGCGCATGGCCCTGTCCAACAACGCCCATTGGGCGATTGTGCGTGCGTTGATGGGCACGGCCCCGCGTTACGTTGTGCTGGGGGGCGGTGGGTACAACCCTTGGTCCGTGGGGCGCTGTTGGACCGGGGTCTGGGCGACGCTCAATGGGTTCGAGGTGCCGGATGTTTTGCCTGAAGCTGCGCAAAGCGTGCTGTGTGCCCTGACGTGGGGCGGGCAAGTGCGGGTGAAGGAACCGCCCAATCATTGGCTGACCACATTGCGCGATGCCCCACGCGAAGGTGCCATATCTGATGACGTGCGCAGACGCCTTGCGACACTAGAGGCCCGCTTGCGCGTCTGGGTCTAAGGCGGCGCTGATTTTGGCAAGAAGTGGCGCAAGGTCGGGCTGACCAAGCGCGCCTTTGGCGCGCATGGCCATGGCGTCATCACCAAGGTGGTGTGCATAGGCTTGTGTAAGGGTCGCGCTGTCTTTGACCTCTACTGCCGCATGCGCTGCGTGCAGTTTGGCGTAGCCTTCGGCGAAGTTACTCAGATGTGGCCCGTGCAGGATCGGACAGCCATAGGCGGTGGGCTCAAACGGGGTGTGCCCGCCTTTGTCAACAAGTGAGCCACCGATGAAAGCCACACCTGCCAGCCGATACCACAGATGCATTTCACCAAGCGTGTCTGCGATATAGATATCCGCCTCGGGCGCGCCATTTGCACTGTGTAAGGCGCTGCTGAACCCGGCATCTTTGCAAAGTTTCGCCACCTCGGGCCCGCGGTTTGGATGGCGGGGTGCGATGATCAATTGCACCTTCGGGTGCGATTGCCGAAGCGCCTTGAAGGCCGCGATGATAGCAGCATCCTCTCCTGCGTGGGTTGCTGCGGCCAGGATGGTTTGTGCGCGTTTGAAGCTTTGCAACTTTGTTGGGATCGGCGTGAGTGTCGGGGTGTAGGCCCCTTTGAGGTTGACAGGAGCCATAAAATTCCGCCCCCCAAGCGCCTTAAGCCGCGCAGCACTTTCGCTGTCTTGGGGGGCAATCAGATGCATTGGGCCAAGGATATCCTGCGCAAGCTTGCCAAACGTCCCCCACGTCCGGGCCGAGCTTTGCGACATACGCGCGTTGATCATCACAACCGGCAGCCCGGCCTTGTGGGCCGTTGATATGCGTATCGGCCAAAGCTCATTTTCGACAATCACCAGCCCGCACACATTGGCCCGGCGCAGCACCAAGCGGCTGATCCATCCCCAATCCAACGGCGCAAGCTGCGCTGTCACCTGGGGCAGGCCCCAATCCTTGACGGTCGCCCGGCCCGTGACGGTTGTTGCCGTCACAAGCACATGGGCCTGTGCGGCAAGCGCTGCAATTACAGGGCGCACGGCGTTCATTTCGCCGACACTGGCCCCATGCACCCAAATTGTTGGCTGCGCGTAGCGTGGCACGGTAAAGCGTTCGCCCAGATCGACCAACTGTTCGTCCCCGCGCAGGATCGCCCAAAAGCTGCGCAGGATATAGGCAAGCCCGATGATGGGCGATAAAAGGCGGTAAATGATCACGGGCGACAGGTTTCCAAAGTGTTTCATTTGCCTAGCAGCCCAAAGCCCCCCTTGCCAGAGGGGGCGGCGCGCTCAATAAACAAACGCAATGAAATGCTTGGCTTATCTTCTTACCCTTTGGTGCAGCGCGACGACGGTTGCTGCCGATATCACCGTCTTCGCGGCGGCGTCATTGAAGGAGCCGCTGGACCAGATCACAGCAGAGGTCGGCGGGGTCACCGTGGCCTATGGCGGCAGCGGGACGCTTGCGCGGCAGGTGTCGCTGGGGGCACCGGCGGATGTGGTGATTTTGGCGAATGCTGACTGGATGGATGTGCTAGAGGATGCCGAAAAGATCAGTGGGCGCGTTGATCTGTTGTCCAATCGGTTGGTGGTGGTGTCGCGTGAGAGCGCCCCTGTTGATTTAACCACCGACGGACTTACAACAGCTTTGAACGGCGGGCACCTTGCGATGGGGTTCACGGCTTCGGTGCCTGCCGGGATTTATGGCAAGGCGGCTTTATTGCGGCTTGATCTTTGGAACAGCGCCGCGCCGCAAGTGGCCGAGGTGGACAGCGTCCGCGCTGCCCTCGCGCTGGTCGCGCGGGGCGAGGCACCGCTGGGCATTGTCTATGAAACGGACGTGCGCGTTGCGCCAGACTTGCACATCGCGGCGATCTTCCCGACCCAAAGCCATCCACCAATCCGCTATGTGGGCGCACTGGTGCAGGACACAGCCAAGGCGGCTGCATTTCTGGATTATCTTCAATCCGAACACGCCCAATCCATCTTTATTTCGGCAGGCTTTCTGCCGAGCGCCCCATGAGTCTTGGCCCCGCAGAATGGGCAGCGGTCTGGTTGTCGCTACAAGTGGCGCTTGTCGCGATGATTTGTGCGATGCCGCTTGCCGTGTGGGTCGCGCATGTGCTGGCGCGCAAGACGTTCTGGGGCAAGCAGGTGTTGAATGCGCTGGTGCATTTGCCGCTTGTGCTTCCGCCCGTCGTCACCGGTTATTTGCTGCTGGTTCTCTTCGGCACGCAAGGCCCGCTTGGTGGTCTCTTCCAATCGATCTTCGGGATCACCTTTGCCTTTCGCTGGACGGGGGCCGCACTTGCCGCCGGGATTATGGCCTTTCCGCTGATGGTGCGCGCAATCCGGCTAAGCTTTGAGGCCGTGGATACAGGGCTTGAGGATGCGGCCAGCACATTGGGAGCCTCGCGCTGGCGCGTCTTTCGCACGGTGACCCTACCGCTGGTTTGGCCCGGTCTACTGGCGGCGGCGGTCCTTGGCTTTGCCAAAGCGCTGGGCGAATTTGGTGCGACGATCACCTTTGTTGCCGCCATTCCGGGGCAAACCCAGACGATTCCATCGGCCATCTATGGCCTGCTGCAAGTGCCGGGGGGCGAGGGCGGTGTGGTTGCCCTTGTCATCATCGCCATCGCCTTGTCGCTTGGGGCTTTGCTGGTCTCGGAATGGCTGGCCCATAAGGCGCGGCGCGATGATTGAGGTGGCGATCAAACAACAGCTTGGGGCATTCACGCTTGATGCAGCCTTTGAGGCACCCGCTGGGGTGACCGCGCTTTTCGGACGGTCGGGCAGTGGCAAGACGAGTATCATCAACGCCATCGCGGGCCTTGCGCGCCCGGATGAAGGGCGGATTGTTCTGAATGGGCGGACGCTGTTTGATCAACGTACCTTCATAGCCCCACACAAGCGCCGCGTCGGCTATGTGTTTCAGGACGCGCGCCTGTTCCCGCATCTGCGCGTGCAGGAAAACCTGCGCTATGGCGGGCGGCATGATGAGGCGCAGTTGGTCGAGATGCTGGGGCTGGGCCCTTTGCTGGACCGGCATCCAAACGCGCTTTCAGGCGGTGAAAAACAGCGCGTCGCGATTGGGCGGGCGTTGATGAGCAATCCCGATATATTGGCCCTTGACGAACCGCTTGCCGCTTTGGACGCACCGCGCAAAGCAGAAATCCTGCCCTATCTTGAAGCGCTGCGCGACAATGCAGGCATCCCGATGATTTATGTCAGCCATGCGATTGCCGAAGTGGCAAGGCTAGCCACAACGCTGGTGGTTCTGCGTAATGGATGTGTGCAACAGGCGGGGCCGGTGCAGGACGTGCTTGCCAATCCAGCCTCGGTCGCATTGCTGGGGCGCGCGGATGCAGGGGCCGTGTTGCAGGCGCGTGTTGTGGCCTTTGATGAAGCCGATGCTTTGACGGTTGTGGAAACGGCTGCAGGCACGGTGCTTTTGCAGGGGCAGCATGGCGTGGCTGGCGATAGCCTGCGCCTGCGCATCCCCGCTCAAGACGTTATACTTTCAGCGAACGCACCTACTGGGATCAGCGCCCTGAATGCACTGCCCGTGACAATCACCGACATCACGCCCGGCGATGGGCCCGCCTTGGCCGTGGGATTGCAAGCCGGATCAGACCGGCTGCTTGCGCAGATCAGCCAACGCTCTGCCCGCGCGATGAACCTTTCGCCCGGAAAATCGGTCTATGCGATCTTCAAAGTCACTGCCGTCACCCCTGACCTTGGGGTGCGCGGATGATCCGCGATGTGAATTTCTACATCAGCCCCAACCGGATCAAGGCGATGAACGACGGGACCGGGCATCCATTCTTCAGCCGCGCGCAGACCGCGTTTGAAAGTCTCGGGATGCGGGTGCGTTATATCGAGGACACAGATGCGAACCGGCGGGATTCGATCTTTCTGGACGCCTACGCGATGTTCTATTTCAAGGACTCGTTTCATGATCACGCATTGGACGTGCGCCACACACCCATCGGGCCGTTCTACCGGATGGAGAAAGAGGCAGATCGCGCGCTTTACCGGCTTGTGGATCGGCCCTTCGCGCCGGATGAACTTCCACGCCAGCAAGCCAACAGTTTCTTTAAAATTTGGCAACGGCTGCTGATCCCCGACACGATTGTTGCGCAAAGCGGGGCGGTGCTTATCCCGCTGCAAGGCAAGCTGCTTCAGCGGCGGTCGCAACAGACAATGTCGCCGCTTGAGATGCTCAAGGCGACGATCAAACATGATCCATCCCGCCCGATCTGGTTGAAGCTGCACCCCAAAGAAACCTATTCGGATGCAGAAATGCGGGCGCTTGCCGAACTGTGTGATGAACGGGTCAAACTGATCGACATCGACCTTGATACCGCCTTGAAGGGCTGCGACTATATCGTCACTCAGAATTCATCTGTTCTGCTGCATGGCCTGTTCTACCGCCGCCCGGCCATCGTCTTTGCCGATTGCGAATACCATCATCCGTTCCAAAGTGTGCGCCGCGGCATTCCCCTAGACCAAGCCTTCGCCCGCGTGACAGAGGACTTGCCCGATTTTGCCAAATTCGCCTATTGGTATCTGCAACTGAACTGCATCAATACCTCGCGGGAGTGGGCGGAAGAGATGATCATCGCACAATGCCGCGAATTTGGGTGGAACATCTAGATGCCCGCCCGCGTTGTTCTGCATGCAAAGGCGCTTGATCCGTTTCTGCTGGCGGTCAAAGCCGCGCTGGGCAAACGCGGGGTCGAGGTGGTGCAGGGGGATGCGTTCAACGATTTCGATCTGCATCTTGTCACAGATGATGCAGTGGCGGGCCCGAATGTGATCAAAATCGCCACGCTGCCCATCGCCCCGTACCGCGCGCTGATCCACCCCGCCTTGCGCCGGCCTTTCAAAGCCGATGCTGTGTCTTATGCCCAATCCAAGGCTTTGTTCGAGGATTTGCGCAGTGATCACGCCAAGGGCAAACGCTTTTCCGCCGCTGATTTGCCCATAGGCATGCTGGCCGTCGTGATTGCGGTGGATGATGATCCAGCGACGGTGCAGACGATGATCGCGGATGCTGTGGGAAGCGGCAAGCCGGTCGTTTTGGTGGCCGAAGATCCAATGAACAGCGCGATGCTGGCGGGCCTTGCCAATGTCTTTCCAAGCGTCTGGGTCTATCACGACGCGCTTGCCGATACGCTGCATAAGGTTGATGCGATTGTGTCGCGCAGCGGGGCAGGGGTGATCCTTGCGCATATCCATCGCACGCCCGCCATTCTTTATAACCACGCGATTTTCGACCATATCAGCCCGGTCGTTGGCCCAGAGATGAGTTTTAAGAAAGCACTTGCCCAAGCGCTTGCGACGCAAGGGATCTATGCGAAATATCTTTATTGGTACTTCCAGACCCAAGCCTTTCGCTCTGATGCGTCCGATTTTGCGGATCGCTTGCTGGAGGCTTTCGAAAAGACAGGCTTTGCGCGCGGTCTGCTGGGGCTTGAAGTCGGATCAAGCTTTGCGCGTACGTTGTCTGACACGCATACAGCCGCCCAAACCCTGACCGCCTTCCTTGAGGCGCAGCCCGCATTTACATCTGTCGCGCTGACCAAAACCTTGAAAGTGTCCCCCCAATCTTGGGTGTTTCAGGCACGCCTGAACGGCGAAAAAGTCGTCATAAAGCGTTTTCATGACGCAGACCCGGCCCATACCGTGCGCAGCCTGCAAGGTGAATTGGCCTTTGTGGACAAAGCCATGGGCGCAGGCCCTTTGCGCGTCAATCGCTGCCTGCACGCGTGGCCTCAGGACGGGACTGTCGTTTTGTCCTATGCCGGGGATGAACGATTGGTGGATGCCATCGCCGCCCTTTCTGGAAGCGCGCGCGCGGCCTTGCTGACCAAGGCGGGCGCTTGGTTGAATACCTATGCGTCCTCGCGCAACCGCGCGACGACCTTTGGGCCACTGCATTGGATCAAAGAACTTGACGCGCGCGCACGTCACAAACTGGATGCCGCAGGCCATGCATTATTTGATGAGGGGTTGGTCAAGCTGGGGCAATTGGCCAAGAAGGTCATGGGCAGCCCGGTGGTGCAGGCGGCGACCCATGGGGATTATGCAGGCATTAATGTGCACCTCCTCGAAGATCAGATCATCGGTGTTGATATTCAGGGAGAGTGCTGGCAGGCCCTTGCCAAAGATGCGGCACAGTTTCTTGTCTGGCAGGCCCTTCATGACCCGCGCGCGACAGGGGCGCGGTGCTTTGGGCTTGATGGCGCAGATGTGGATGCGTTTCTGGCAGGCCTCCCGCTTTTGATGGCGGAACATCATACGACAATTCCCTTCTTTATGGGGCGCAACATCATGCATCGTCTGTTGGACAAAGCCGACCGGGGCGCGGATGCCGCGCCAGAACTGGGGCTGCTACGCGCCTATCTTGATGATCTGTCCACCTACCTTGAAATGCAGCCCTAGGCGCGCTTATTTACAGGTCAGGTCTTGGGAATATCTGCCATGTCTGAAACCATCCGTCTTTTCATGTCCGGCTTGTCTTGCGCGTCCTGTGTGGGGCGGGCAGAAAAGGCAATGGCGGATGTGCCGGGGGTTGATCGCGTTGTAGTGAATCTTGCCACCAAGATGGCGACAGTAACTTTCACAGATGTCGCGCCCGACACCATTGCCGCTGCTGCGACTGCGGCTGGTTATCCTGCGCAGGTCCGCTTTGATCCTGATCAACAGGCGGAAACGCAACGCGCCGAGGTTGCGGGGCTGGGGCGTGATGCGTTCATCGCCGGATTGCTGACCCTACCGATCTTCGTGCTTGAGATGGGCGGACATCTGATCCCTGGTATCGCCGCTTGGACGGATCGCGCCATCGGGCAGAAGCTTTTTTGGCTTGCACAGTTTGTCCTGTGTACCCTTGTGCTGATCGGTCCGGGTCGTCGTTTCTTTCAGATCGGGGTGCCCGCCTTGCTGCGCGCAGCACCCGAAATGAACGCGCTTGTCGCGATCGGTACCTTTGCGGCGTGGGCTTATTCCACTGTCGCTGTCTTCATTCCTGCGATTTTTCCACCCGGCACCCGTGCTGTTTATTTTGAGGCGGCTTGTGTCATCACAACCCTGATCCTGATTGGCCGCTACCTTGAGGCGCGGGCCAAAGGCAAAACCGGCGCGGCGATCCGGCATTTGATCGGCTTGCAGCCGAAAACCGCATTGGTTGAACGTGAAGGGCAGGTAGAGGACGTGCCGCTGGCCGAGGTTGCTTTGGATAACATCCTGCACCTGCGCCCCGGCGCGAAGGTCGCGGTGGACGGGGTTGTTTTGGATGGCGAGAGCTTTGTGGATGAATCCATGCTGACGGGTGAACCTTTGCCGGTGGCAAAGAAAGCGGGTGACCCTATCACGGGCGGCACAATCAACGCCAACGGCGCGCTGCGCTACCGGGCCACGGCTGTGGGTGGTGATACGGTGCTGGCCCAGATCGTGCGCATGGTGGGCGAGGCACAGGGGGCCAAGCTGCCGGTGCAGGCGTTGGTCGACAAGATCACCGCGGTGTTTGTGCCGATTGTAATGGGGCTGGCGTTGCTGACGGCCATTGTGTGGTTGGTCTTCGGGCCCGCGTCCCTTGCGCTGGTCGCCGCAGTGTCTGTCTTGATCATCGCATGCCCCTGCGCGATGGGGCTTGCGACGCCAACATCAATCATGGTCGGGATTGGCCGCGCGGCTGAGATGGGGGTGCTGTTTCGCAAAGGCGATGCATTGCAGCGCTTGCAGGATGTCGCAGTGGTTGCCTTTGACAAGACTGGAACGCTGACCAAGGGCGCGCCAACCCTGACAACATTCGCACCCGATGATCCCGACCTTCTGGCCCAAATCGCAAGCGTCGAGGCGCAATCAGAACACCCCATCGCGCAGGCGATTGTGCGGGCCGCGCAAGAACGCGATCTGCCTATCGCGACCGCCCGGAATTTCAAAGCCATCCCCGGCATGGGTGCGATGGCCAAGGTCGCGGGCGCGCGAATGCTGGTAGGTGCGGATCGCTTTATGATCTCAGAAGGGATCGACATCGCAGACTTTGCAGATCAGGCAGAGGCCATCGCCAAAGCGGGCGGCACGCCACTTTATGCCGCGCGTGACGGGAACGCGGTCGCGGTGATCGGCGTATCTGACCCGATTAAACCCGATGCGGCCAGCGTAATTGCCAAGCTACATACGATGGGCCTGAAAACCGCGATGATCACCGGCGATAACGTGGTGACGGCCAAAGCCATCGCAGGGCAGCTTGGGATAGATCACATCACGGCCGAGGTTTTGCCCGCCGGAAAGACGGAGGCCATCAAAGCGCTACAATCCGGTACCCAGCGCGTTGCCTTCGTGGGTGACGGGATCAACGACGCGCCCGCACTTGCAGTGGCTGATGTGGGGATCGCCGTGGGGTCCGGCACGGATGTGGCGATTGAGGCGGCGGATGTGGTGCTGGTGGGCGGGCGGTTGGCCGGGCTTGGTGATGCGCTGACGATCAGCCGGGCGACGATGCGCAACATCCGCCAGAACCTGTTCTGGGCGTTCGCCTATAACGCGGCACTGATCCCGGTTGCGGCCGGGCTGCTTTATCCGATCAACGGGGTGCTTTTGTCACCGATGCTTGCCGCAGGGGCGATGGCGCTGAGTTCGGTTTTTGTGCTGAGCAACGCCTTGCGCTTACGTTGGGTCAGCAAAAACGGCGTGTGAATTCCACGCGTTCGCGTGCTGGTTGTGCCGAAGAATGCAGCGAAACGCCGCCTTTCGCTGCAATTTTAAGCAAATTGTACCGTTCGCTGATTTGGGCTGCGGCAAAAACTAGCGACTCTCCAGCGCAGCACCAATGGTCCGGGCAACCTCGACACGGGGGAAAAGTGCCACGCGGGGATGTGATCCTGGCAGATAACGACCCCCGCATGGCTGCAACTGAATAAGCTGCGGTCCTCGGACTATCACGCGATTCTGACCTTGCAAAGTCAAGGCACGCGCGCAGTGCAACTGAGGGGACATTCCTTTGACGATCCGAAACACTCTGCTCACATCCTTTTCCGCCTTGGCACTTGTCGCCACAGGCACAATGGCCGTGGCCCAAGACTGCGCTGACCCGATCAAAATCGGCGTCCTGCACTCGCTCTCCGGTTCAATGGCGATCTCTGAAACGACGCTGAAAGACGCAATGCTGATGCTGGTCGAACAGCAAAACGCCGCTGGCGGCGTTCTGGGCTGCGAATTGGAAGCGGTGGTTGTTGATCCTGCATCCGACTGGCCGCTGTTCGCTGAAAAAGCACGCGAATTGCTGACCGTTCACGATGTTGACGTGATCTTCGGCAACTGGACGTCTGTGTCACGCAAATCCGTCCTGCCTGTGATCGAAGAATTGAACGGTCTGCTGTTCTACCCTGTGCAGTACGAGGGCGAAGAAAGCTCCAAGAACGTGTTCTACACAGGCGCTGCCCCGAACCAGCAGGCGATCCCGGCCACGGATTACTTCCTTGAAGAACTGGGCGTTGAAAAGTTTGCGCTTCTGGGTACTGACTATGTCTACCCACGCACAACGAACAACATCCTTGAATCCTACCTGCAGGACAAAGGTATCGCTGCTGAAGATATCTTTGTGAACTACACACC
>CAYPVL010000019.1:19624-39918 GCA_964414165.1 uncultured Cognatiyoonia sp. | reverse complement strand
TTGAAAGACGGACTGGATTCCTACATTCAACGCGACGCGGAATTGGCGCGTGACGTCATCGCGCGCGACGTGGAAGTGGATCAGATGTATAACGCGCTGTTCCGCGAATTCCTGACCTTCATGATGGAAGACCCGCGCCAGATCACGCCCTGCATGCACCTGCATTTTATGGCCAAGAACATTGAACGGATGGGCGATCTGACGACCAATATGGCCGAACAGGTGATCTATCTGGTGACAGGCGAAATGCCCGATGAAGACCGGCCCAAGGGTGACAAAACAGCCTATGTGTCTGATGTGAGCTAACATCATGAACGCGCCGCAACCTCATGTTTTGATTGTGGAAGATGAAGAAGCACAGCGCGAAGTGCTGGCCTATAACCTTGAGGCCGAGGGCTTTCGCACAACGCGCGCGGCCAACGGTGAAGACGGAATGCTCTGTGTCTCTGAGGACCCTCCCGACGTGATCGTGCTTGATTGGATGATGCCGCATTTGTCAGGGATTGAGGTGTGCCGGCGGCTCAAAATATCGCCCGACACCCGCGCGATCCCAATCATCATGCTGAGCGCGAAAACCGAAGAGGTCGACAAGGTGCGTGGTTTGGAAACTGGCGCCGATGACTATGTGGTGAAACCCTATTCTGTCTCCGAACTTATGGCGCGCGTGCGCACGCAATTGCGCCGGGTACGGCCTGCGGCAGTGGGGCAGGTGTTGGTCTATGATGATATTCACCTTGATGCCGAAACCTACCGCGTGACCCGCGCAGAAAAGCCTTTGAAACTTGGCCCCACCGAATTTCGCTTGCTGTCGACCTTCATGGAAAAACCCGGGCGGGTTTGGTCACGCGACCAACTGCTTGACCGGGTCTGGGGGCGCGACATCTACGTGGATACGCGCACCGTGGATGTCCACGTTGGACGCTTGCGCAAAGTGCTCACATCAACCGGCGGCAAAGACCCCGTGCGCACAGTACGCGGTGCAGGATACGCCTTGGGTTAAGCGACAGTCGGATGGGCCAAAGCGTAGGTGAAGAGGCGCGTGCAGGCGTTTGAGAATCTTGAGAATTGCGCTGATGTAGATGGGTCCCTGTCAGCATGCTTTCAACGTATAATCAGTATTATGTAAAATATGTACTATGCAAAAGTAAGCATGGGCGCAGTTTTTGATGTGTTCACACCACCATTGGTCTTGTATTCCCCCTAAACGCTGCTTTTGAATTTGCGTAAACTTTGGTTAATGATAAGCGAACGTATGCATTGCCACATCCTTATCTTAAATGGTCCTAACCTGAACCTGTTAGGCACACGCCAACCCGAAGTCTACGGCACAACCACGCTGTCTGACATTGAAGAGGCTTGCGCACGTCAAGCCAAGGCGCTTGGGGTCAAGATGAGCTTTGCGCAATCTAATCACGAAGGTGCACTGATCGACGCGATTCATGCTGCGCGCGGCAAGCATGATGGGATTATCCTGAATGCAGGTGCCTATACGCACACGTCGATTGCGCTGATGGATGCGATTGCATCCGTCGCCCTGCCCGTGATCGAGCTGCATCTGTCGAATGTACATGCGCGCGAAGAATTCCGACACACATCCTACATATCAAAGGTCGCGCTTGGGACCATCGCGGGATTTGGCGCGGGTGGCTATCCGCTGGCGCTGTCGGCGATGGTCGGCCATTTGGGTGCGACCAAATGATGAAAGGCGATCTTTCAGAGCGTCTTAACCGGCTGATTAACGTCCAGTCAGATGGCGAACTTTGGGATCTACACACACGCTGGATGGCTGAATTTGGCTTTGACCGGCTGATCTATGGCTACACACGTTACCGCACGTCCAGTTCGCTTGGGGATCCGCAGGATTGGATTATTCTGACGAACCATCAGCCCGAATATATGGAAACATGGATTAATGAAGGCTACCATTTCCACGCGCCAATGGTGCGGTGGTCGCTTGAAAATAACGGGGCCTGTAGCTGGCGCTGGATGGGCGAACTGGCCGAAGGTGGAATGCTGACCGAGGGCGAAAAGAAGGTCGTTGAATTTAACCGGGCGCGCGATGTCACGGCTGGTTACACGATTAGTTTCCGGTCTGTGTCTGAACGGACCAAAGGTGCGATTGCGTTGACGGCACGCGTGGGGTTGTCGCAGACGGATGTAGACGCAATCTGGGATCAGCACGGTGAAGCGCTGACAGTCATCAACAATGTCATGCACCTAAAGCTGTTGACCCTGCCCTACTCTGGTGCACGCACGTTGACAAAACGCCAGCGCGAGGTGTTGCAATGGGTTGGTGATGGCAAAACAACCCAAGATATTGCGGTTTTGCTGGGCTTGACGGCTGCAACGGTCGAAAAACACCTGCGCCTTGCGCGCGAAGCGCTGGATGTGGAAACGACAGCGCAAGCCGTTCTAAAGGCTGCATTTTACAACCAGATGTTCATAATCGACCGGTAGATTTCGGATAGTTTCCGCCTGCTTCAAGGGGAAATTTCTAACATTTACGTCAAAAAGGTCGGGTTTCCCTTACTTTCTTTACGCAAGGTTAATTGGCAAATTGTCCGTGTTCCGTGAGTGGTGGCCTAAGGCCTGGGAACAGCGGATCGGAACCCTTGCGATTTCAAGGCAAGCCGGTCCGCGCTATTAACCAAAGGGCTAAGCCCGGTCGGTTGATGGATTTGAGTGGTACATGCGCCTGTCCCATCCCAACGGATGCGTATGTGTTAATTGGCGGCATCGCACTTCTCCCGAGTGTGATGCCGTTTTTCTTTTCGATCATTCAAAAATTTTAAACCAATGTGGTGCATCTATCGGAACAGAACCGGAACGGTTGTGTTTTGTGAACGTAGGGATAATTGCCATGCAAACTGAAGAATTTCGAACGCTTTTGTCTTATGTGAATGCGACGTTCTTTTCGTTTCTCACGATGCCCACAGACGATGAAGGCGCATTAAGCGCGGGAAATCAAAATCCCATTACAGCGATCTATGATGAAGATACGGGGCTTATTGTGGCGCGCAGCGTCCTGCGCGAAGATGGGTTGGTTCAGGAAGACAGCTATATGGACGGTGTGCGCAGCGCGACAAAACTGTTGGATGTAGGGAATTTCTTTGACTGGGCGGATGTGACGAACATCTTTGATGAATCGGGTCGCGTGCGCAAAGAAACGACCTTGGATAACGGGTTATTGCGGGTTGATACGTTTCAGGATGGGGTGCGTCTGCGGGCCTATCAAAGCGATCCAGATGACATTGATCTGGTGGATTGGACAACGCGGGGTGTCACTTACGATTTCGCAGGGACCCCTCTGTCGCGTCTGACGCGCTATGATGATGGTACTGAACGGCTTGAAAGCTTTCAAGACGGCGTGCGCGCCGAAGTTGTCCAAGCCGATCTTGTTCTGAACGCGCAAATCTGGACACAGATCGCGGCATCCTTTGACAGCATTGGCAGGCTCACGGGGCGTGAATTGACGTATGATAGCGGGCTTTTACGCGAAGACAGTTTCAGCGCTGGCGTGCGCCAGAAGACGAACCTAGAAGATGCGGAAGATGCATTTGACTGGAAGACGATCCAGTATCTTTATGATCGGGATGGCGTCATTCAGTCTAAGCAAGAGGTGGGGGATAACGGCGATCTGACGCTGATCCTGTTTGCAAATGGTCAACGCACAGAACGGGCAATTTTAAATGCTGATGGCACCGCAGAATGGGGGGTGCAGATCACCACATATGATGCAACCGGGGTTAGTGATGTGACCGAATACGGTGACCGGGGCAGTGTTCTGGACGATTACGGCGCGTTCTTTGGTAGTGATGACCTTGTGTTTGCCGCAGCCTGAATAAGGACTTGTGTGATGCCAAAGGCTATGCGCTTGGGGCCAAACAAAAACGGCCTGCCGGAAAAACCGGCAGGCCGTTTATTTTAGTCTTCAGCCGGGCTTAAGCGTTGAGCTTGGCCACTTCGGCTGCGAAATCTTCTTCAGCCTTCTCAATGCCTTCGCCTTTTTCAAGACGTACATAACCTGTGATCTCAACACCGGCTTCCTTGGCTGCCTCGCCAACGGTTACGTCAGGGTTCACAACGAACTGCTGGTTCACAAGGGTCACTTCAGCCATGTACTTTTTCATGCGACCAACGATCATCTTTTCGATGACAGCTTCTGGCTTGCCGGATTCGCGGGCGATATCCATCTGAACCTGCTTTTCCTTCTCAACAACAGCCGCATCAAGTTCGGCCTCGTTCAGCGCGGCAGGGTTTGTGGCGGCGATGTGCATCGCAACCTGCTTGCCGAAACCTTCGTTGTCGCCAGACAGCGCGACCAGAACACCGATGTTGCCCATGTTGGGGGCTGCAGCGTTGTGAACATAGGACACAACAGATGCGCCTTCGACCATCGCCATGCGACGCACGCCCATGTTCTCACCGATCACCGCAACAGCATCTGTCACAGTTTGTTCGACAGATTTCCCGTTCATGTCGGCCGCTTTCAGCGCCTCGGTGCTGTCTACAGTCAAAGCGACCTTTGCGATGCCGCCAACCATTTCTTGGAAGTCAGCGTTCTTACCAACAAAGTCAGTTTCCGAGTTCACTTCAACAGCGACACCTTTGCCACCATCAACTGCCACAGCGACCAAACCTTCGGCAGCCGTGCGGCCAGCTTTCTTGGCGGCTTTGGCCAAACCCTTGGTGCGCAGCCAATCAACAGCCGCGTCCATGTCGCCGTTGTTTTCGGTCAGCGCCTTCTTGGCGTCCATCATGCCTGCGCCCGTGCTGTCGCGCAGTTCTTTCACCATTGCAGCGGTGATTGCCATGTTACTTCTCCTTTACGGAATGTAGGGGAAGAGGCAGGGAAGCCCCCTGCCCCATAAATTTTCAAGCAAAAGCTTGCGGCTTATTCAGCAGCAGGTGCTTCTTCGGCGGGCGCAGCGTCAGCGGCGGCTTCTTCGGCCACAACATCTTCTGCCAGCTCTTCCATCGCGCCCATGTCAACGCCAGCTGCACCCAGTTGGGCGGACATGCCGTCAAGCGCTGCGCGGGCAGCCAGATCAGTGTAAAGCGCAATCGCACGGGCCGCATCGTCATTTCCCGGAATGACGTAATCAACGCCATCAGGTGAACAGTTGGTATCTACGATTGCCACAACCGGGATTCCCAGCTTCTTGGCTTCTGCGATGGCCAGATCTTCTTTGTTGACGTCGATGACGAACAGCAGATCAGGCACGCCGCCCATTTCGCGGATCCCGCCAAGGGACGCTTCAAGTTTGCCCTGCTCACGTTCCATGCCTAAACGCTCTTTCTTGGTCAGACCAGCGAAACCGTTGGCAGAGGCTTCATCGATTGCCTTCAAGCGGTTGATCGACTGCGAAACTGTCTGCCAGTTTGTGAGCGTGCCGCCCAACCAGCGGTGGTTCATGTAGAACTGCGCGGATTTCTCGGCAGCTTCAGCGATTGGCTTGGCTGCCTGACGCTTTGTGCCCACGAACAGCACGCGGCCACCCTTGGCAACAGTGTCACGAATGACCTGCAGCGCTTGGTCCAGCATCGGAACTGTCTGTGTCAGATCCATGATGTGGATGCCGTTGCGGCTGCCATAAATGAAGTTTTGCATCTTTGGGTTCCAGCGCGCGGTCTGGTGGCCAAAGTGAACGCCAGCTTCAAGCAGCTGACGCATGGAGAACTCAGGAAGAGCCATGTGTCTTGTCCTTTTCCGGTTTCAAGCCTCAGCGGGGGTATCAGACCAAATGGCCCAACCGGTGGATGTTTTGGGATGTCTCCCCAACGCACCCGCCCCCGCCTGCGGGATTAAGTGGGTGGCGTATAGGATGGGTGCGCGATCCGCGCAACCCTGTTTCTTCAGGGTTTACGCAAAAGATGCCAGCTTTTCATCGGGGTGTCCCAATTGATCTTGATGGCCGGAACCACAGCCGCCTCGCGAAACCCGCGCCCGGTTAAAAACGCACGGGCAGCGACGTTGTAATCACTTGTGATCAGGGACATGCCCATTGGCCCCGGTACGCGCTCTTCTTGATCAAGCAAGGCTTCGGCGACACCGCTTTTGCGATAGGTCGGATAAGTGGCCAGCATGCTGACATAGCGGGTTTGCAGCGCCTCATTTTCAAGCTTGATCATCGGGCGATACATCGGATGGGTTTGCTCATCGATCACTTCAGGCGTGTCAGCCAGCAAATAGCTGACGGCCATGCCGGCGATTTTGCCGTCGATTTCGGCCATCGTGGCGTGGGTCCACGAAAAGATACCTTCATCACTGGCAGCTTTCGCAGTGCCCACTGCAAAAGCGGATTTGCCCGCATCTGCCGTGCTTTCCCAGATCGCACCGGGGAATCCTTCGCCTGCGATATCCGCAAGGCGCGCAATATCTTCGGCATCATCACGTGTCGCGCGGCGCAACTTGAGTGACATGTTTTTATCCCTTAAGGCTCAACCATAGGGATATGTGATCTGCGCGGTTTCAAACAAGGTAAGGTTTCCCCTACTTTCCACCGCGCCAGCCCCTTACAAAAAGACGCGTTCAACGCACCAGTAAGCCGCGACAACCGCGATCAGGATAGATGCGGGCATCGCCACAATTTCGCGATATCCATCAAAGCGGGCGACGACGGCAGATGCTGCACACAAGCCACATAAGATCGACACAATCGCGAAAAGCGGCAGCAGATCACCCAAGATTTCGCTTTCAGACAGCGGGATCAGGCCCAAGAAAATCACCACCATACCAACAAGGTAAACAGCGGCCATCACAGGGTTAGCATCCCCCGATTTGCTGTTCTGAATGGCCTGATAAACAAGGATATAGGCCACAGCGATCACCATAAGCTGGCCCAATTCGACCCCGATGTTAAAGCCGATCAACGCAGGCACAAAGCTACCCTCTGGCAGGCCGAATTCGGCCAACACTGACGCAAAACCAAGCCCATGCAGCAATCCAAAGCCAAAGATCACGAAAGGTCGCCAGCGGTTGAGTCCATCAGTGAACAGGTTTTCAATCGCGACATAAACGATAGAGGCGGCGATCAACGGCTCAACAATTGAACCGGGGATTTTCACATAGCCAAGTGCGGCCAAAGCCAATGTGATCGTATGGGCCAGCGTAAAGGCCGAAATCTGCCAGATCAGCGGGCGCATGCGTGTGGACAAAAAGAAAAGGCCCAGCACGAACAGGATGTGATCAAGGCCCTTGGGAACGATATGATCAACGCCGACAGGGATATAGCGGAAGAACGTCTCGGTGCCCGTCGCTTGGTCGCCACCGGCAAGGTTGATGTCAGGGCTAATAGCACCCGCTTCAAGATAGCCATCATAGGGCGCATCCACACCCATCTGACGCAGAACAAGTGTACCAAATTCGGATGCCCAGCCGATGCGCGCTGTCTCGGCCCCTGCGGGTAACGCAGCTGTGAAGGTCAGGGTCGAGGTGCGCACATCCTCCACGTTACCAACAGCAGGAATATCAACCGACCCAAAGGTTAACGGGAGCAGCTCATCACCTGAGACAACCATGATATTCTTAGCCATCGTTGGCCAGAACGCGGCCAATTCAGCTTCAAGTGCGGCAGGATCAAGGGCGCGTAAGGCATCATAATCAGCAGCTTGCGGGGCGTCGTTCGTGTCACTGACCGCAGTTTGATCAACACCAGCAATAAAGCCTTCAAGGTTTAATCTGACCTCAAAGGTTAAGGTGTCGCCATCGCGGGTCATGTCACCCACCGCCGGGATCACCTCATGGGCACGCAAAGGGTTTGCAGTCAGGATGAGGACGCTTGACATCACTATCAGAAGAACCACCCTTACGGCGGATATAAAGGATCTTAGCATGCGTTTTCTCACCCTATGTCTTGCAACTCTTGCAGCCCCTGTGGCAGCGCATGAATTCTGGATCGAACCCCACGCCTATCTTGTTGATGGGGAAACTATAATTAAAGGCGACCTTGTCAACGGCGAAGACTTTGAGGGTGGTAAACAGCCCTATCTTCCGCAGCGCTTTGTCAAATTTCAGACCTTTGCACAAGGCAAGTTCGCGGATGTACCGGGGCGCGTTGGTGATAATCCGGGATTGCGCATGGACCCCATCGCCGACGGGCTGCACATTTTTTCCTATCAAAGCACGCCTGCGACGCTTGATTATGAAAGCTGGGAAAAATTCCAAAGGTTCGTGGACCACAAGAAATTCGGCGATATCCGCCCCTTGCATGATGCACGCGGCCTGCCCGAAAGCGGCTTTACCGAAGTGTACACACGCTTTTCCAAGACGTTGGTGGGCGTCGGCAACGCGCAAGGCAGCGACGGTTTCACCGGGCTTATGACCGAGATTGTGGCGCTGACCAATCCCTACACCGATGACCTAAGTGATGGGATGACCTTTCAACTTTACGCCAACCGCGCACCGCGCGCGAACGCGGCCTTTGAGGTGTTTGAAAAAGCCCCTGACGACACGGTCACAATTACATTCTACGAAACCGATGATCAGGGGCAGGTAACGGTGCCGGTCAAGGCTGGCCACAGCTATATGGCCGATGCGGTGATTCTGCGTGAACCCAGTGCCGACCTTGCGCGTGACACCGGTGCTGTCTGGGAAACGCTTTGGGCCAATATCACCTGGGGCGTACCTGAATAAAGGCTTTCAAGTGTCTGAAATCATTTGCATCGGGTCGTTCCTTTGGGACGTGATTGGGCGGTCCTCAAGCCACATGCGTGTTGGGTCGGATGTGCCCGGGCGCATCACCCGCCTGCCCGGCGGCGTGGCGATGAACATCGCGATGACGCTGCGCCGCTTTGGAATGACACCCATCGTACTGACGGCCATCGGTCGCGACAGCGAAGGGGATGAACTGGTGGCTGAGGCTGAAAGGATGGGCCTTGTCTGCGACCACATCTACCGCTCGGACGATCTGCCAACAGACGTTTATATGGCAATCGAGGGGGCAAATGGGCTGATCGCCGCCATCGCAGATGCCCATTCGCTTGAGGCGGCCGGTGACAAAATCCTGCGCCCGCTTGGCGATGGGCACCTTGGACGCGCGGCTGCACCGTTTGCAGGCCCCGTCGCCCTTGATGGGAACCTCACCGTTGAACTGCTTCAAAACATTGCAAAATCCGCGCTGTTTACCAAGGCAGACCTGCGCGTCGCGCCTGCCTCACCGGGTAAAGCGGAACGGTTGCTTGCATTGCTCGGACACCCATCCGCCACGCTTTATGTGAACCTTGAAGAGGCCGGATTGCTTTGCCAAACCACCTTCGAAACCTCTGCGGCTGCCGCCCAAGCGCTGATCAAACGCGGCGCGCACCGTGTTCTGGTCACAGATGGCGGCAATCCCGCGTCCGAGGCCACGGGGGCCGACATGATCACCTTGCCCCCGCCCCCCGTCCTTGTGACCCGCGTGACAGGCGCGGGTGATACGTTTATGGCAGCCCATATCGCGTCCGAAGCACAAGGCATGGGGCGCAAAGACGCGCTTGACCGCGCCCTGCAAGCCGCCGCCACCTATGTTTCGGGAGAAAACCCAAGATGACCCCTATTACCTACAGCGCGGAAGTTTCGACTGCCAAAACAAGCGGCAAAGCCCTTGTTGCGCTGGAAAGTACGATCATCACCCACGGGATGCCCTACCCCCAAAACGTCGAAACCGCGCGTTTGGTTGAAGATGAAGTGCGCAACGCCGGGGCGGTGCCTGCGACGATGGCGGTGATCGACGGGGTGCTGCATGTAGGGCTTGAGGCCGACCAGCTTGCAGCACTTGGACAGGCGCAAAACGTCGCCAAACTTAGCCGCGCAGATATGGCGGCCTGCATTGCAAGCGGCGGCACAGGGGCAACGACAGTGGCGGCCACGATGATCGCAGCCCGGCTGGCCGATATCCACGTCTTTGCAACCGGTGGCATCGGCGGTGTGCATAAGGGGGCCGAAGAAACTTTTGATATTTCCGCCGATCTACAAGAACTTGCCCAGACCCCCGTGACAGTTGTGGCGGCCGGTGCCAAGGCAATCCTTGACTTGAACAAAACCTTTGAAGTCCTTGAAACCCTTGGGGTTCCCGTGATTTCCTTCGGGCAGGACAGCTTGCCCGCATTCTGGTCCGCCACATCTGACCTGCCTGCACCTTTGCGGATGAACACAGCCGCCGAGATCGCCAAAGCCCACGCCATGCGCGGCGCAATGGGGATCGCCGGGGGGCAGTTGATCTGTAACCCGATCCCGTCAGATGCGGAAATCCCCGCAGAAACGCTTGCCCCCGTTATTGCCCAAGCACTGACCGAGGCAGAGGAACAGGGGATTGCGGCCAAAGCCGTCACACCCTTCCTGCTGGGGCGGATATTTGAACTTACGCAAGGACGCTCGCTGAAAGCCAATATTGCACTTGTGCGCAACAATGCGCGGCTTGCGGCGGATATTGCGCTGGAATTAAAGGCATATCCGGTTTGAATCAGCGCAAACGCTTGTGACCCGGCCCAACTGCGCCTAAATGGGACACAACCACTCGTCAAAGAAAATACATGTCGCCCAATCTGAACCCCGATCCACATAATCCACCCAAGAAGCCGGGCTTTATCGCGCGTCTGCGCGGGAACTTTCTGGCCGGGCTGATTATCGTCGCGCCCATCGGGCTGACGTTCTATCTGATCTGGACGGTCGTGGGCTGGATCGACAGCTGGGTCTGGCCATTTGTGCCCAACGCCTACCAACCCGAAGAACTGATCAACCGCTTCTTTGTACGCGAAGGCGGAGAGCCGATCAGCGTGAATGTGCGCGGCATAGGCGTTGTGATTTTCCTGTTGTTCACGGTGCTTGTGGGCTGGGTCGGCAAAGGGCTGCTGGGGCGATCATTCCTACGCTGGGCCGAAGGGTTAGTGGACCGAATGCCGGTCGTGCGCTCGATTTATAACGGGGTGAAACAAATTGCCGAAACGGTGTTTTCGCAGCGCGATACATCCTTCGACAAGGCCTGCCTGATCGAATACCCGCGCCCAGGGATCTGGGCGATTGCCTTCATTTCGACAACCGCCAAGGGTGAGGTGAAAGAAAAATTGCCTCAGGGGGATGAAATGATTACGGTTTTTCTACCCACCACACCCAATCCCACATCGGGATTTCTTTTGTTCTTACCGCGCAGTGATGTGAAAGAGTTGGATATGACCGTCGAAGACGCAGCCAAGCTCGTCATTTCGGCTGGGCTTGTTTATCCAAACGGAAAAGAGCCCCAAGAGGAATAAGGCGCGATGCTAGCGGCCTTCACAACCGGCTTTGCAACAGGTTTTGCGCTGATCCTCGCGATAGGTGCGCAGAATGCGTTTGTGATCCGGCAAGGCTTGGCGAAAATGCATGTGTTCTGGCTGTGCTTGTTCTGTGCAACCTCGGATGCAGTCCTTATTTTGGTCGGTGTCCTTGGGTTCGGGGTGATCGTCGAACGCTTTCCGCAATTGCCCACGATCATGGCTGTCGCCGGGGCCGCATTCTTGATGAGCTATGGGCTTTTGCGGTTTCGCGCCGCATGGATCGGTGATTATGAGGTCCAATTATCCGGCAAATCAGCCAGTTTGGCGGCCACCATCGCAACCGCTGCCGCCTTTACCTGGCTGAATCCACATGTCTATCTTGATACGGTCGGATTAATCGGGGCGATTTCAACCAAGTTTGCAACGCCCCTGCACTACATCTACGGGGTGGGCGCAATCAGTGCATCATTCGTGTTCTTCTTTTCACTTGGCTATGGGGCGCGGCTTTTGGCACCCATCATGACATCGGCCAAAGCGTGGCGGATTCTGGATGTCCTGATCGGTGTGGTGATGTTCGCTTTGGCGATTAAGCTTTTGTCTAGTTGAACATTTCAGTCAGGTTGACGGTGCTTTTCTGGTTCAGATCACCCTTGTGGGCATGCAAAAACGCCTTGGCCGATGATTGACCCGCCTCGCGCAGCCGCGCGATCACAACAGGGCTTGGAATGGTTTTTGTGGCGACGTTCAAATCATTCATCAATCCGTCATCCGAAATCATATGCACCAGCACGTTCTTCATTGAGCCGGGCTTTAACTGCCCTTCACGCAGCAGACGCCTTACAAATTCAATCGCACGCAATTCGCGAAACAAGGATGAATTAAAGCTGATCTCGTTGATCCGGTTCGCAATGGATTGGCTTTGGGTCGGGATTTCTTCGCGGTGCAACGGATTGATGTTCACGATCAGGATGTCATCGGGCAGATTGGCCTCAAACAAAGGAAACAAAGCCGGGTTGCCGGTGTAGCCGCCGTCCCAAAATGCTTCTGTCTCGCCTGTTTTGGGGTCGGTGAATTCGACCGCTTTGAACAGGGTGGGTAAACAGGCCGAAGCCAAAAGCACATCTTCATTGATCTCATCGCCCGTAAAGACGCGAACTTTGCCGGATCGGACATTTGTCGCACAGATATGAATATCAGGGCCGGCTGTGGCGCAAACCTTATCATAGCTGAACTGGGCAACGATGCTGCGCAAGGGGTTGTCGGCCAAAGCGCCCCACACATATGGCGAACTGAGGCGCGAGGCCATATCAAAGGCCATATAGGCCGGGGACATTTCCATCGCTTTGGCCCAATAATGGGCCGATGGCGCAAGCGAGGATAACCAATCGCCCATGCCGGGTTCTGTGATCGCACCCACCTGCCCCCACAACCATGCGAGCTTGTCCAAAGCGCCCTGTCGCCCGTCCAAAACCATCCCGGACTTTACAGCCGCCGCATTCAAAGCGCCGGCAGAAGTGCCCGAAATCGCAGCGATCTCAACGTCATCATCCGCAAGGATCGTTTCAAGCACGCCCCAGGTATAGGCGCCGTGGGCACCGCCACCTTGCAAGGCAAGGTTGATGCGCTTGCTCATAGGGCTGTCCAACCGCCATCAACGCTGATCGTGGTGCCGGTGATCTGCTTGGCTGCATCCGAACATAAGAACACAACGGTGCCGCCAAGTTCCTCGGTCGTGGCAAACTCCTTGGACGGTTGGCGTTCCAACATGACGTTCTTGATCACATCCTCGCGGGACATGTCATATTCTTTCATCGTGTCGGGAATTTGGGATTCAACCAGCGGGGTCAGCACGTAGCCGGGGCAAACCGCATTACAGGTGATCGGGTCCTGCGCAGTTTCCAAAGCGACGGTCTTAGAAAGGCCAACAATACCGTGCTTGGCAGCAACATAGGCCGATTTATAAGGGGACGCGGTCAAACCATGGGCCGAGGCGATATTGACGATGCGGCCCCAGCCGGATTTGCGCATCCCTTCAACAGCGGCGGCTGAGGTATGGAAGGCGGATGACAGATTGATCGCGATAATCGCATCCCATTTGGCGGCCGGAAAATCCTGAATGGGTGCCACATGCTGAATCCCGGCGTTGTTCACCAGAATATCGCAGGTCCCTGCGTCAGCGATCAGGCGGCGGCAGTCGTCGGCTTTCGACATATCGGCAGCAACGTATTTGGCGTCCACGTTGAAATTGGTCGCGATCTCTTCGGCCAAGGCATGATCTTCTTTGCGATCCGTGTAGGAATTCAGCACGACATTTGCGCCAGCCTTCGCCAGCTCGCGCGCGACCCCAAGGCCAATGCCTGAATTTGATCCGGTGATAACGGCGGTTTTTCCTGCAAGGGTCATAAGCTTGGTCCTCTGAACTAGTGTTTCGGGTCTTGTCTAATGCTGCATGCGCAGAAAAACCAGCGAAAGGACCGTGAAGGGGCTTTGCCCCCGCCGCAAGCGGCTCCCCCAAAGTATTTTTGGACAAAGAAAGCCAAAGAGGTGCGCCCTGGCTAGCTGCCCACTCAAGGGCGGAACATGGGTCGATCACCAGCCAGGTGCGGCTTTCTCCATCACGGTCATCGGCGCTTCCGCCTGTACCGCATGCGCAGTCTGGCGCGTTAACCTTAATCATGGGTGAACAGATCAGGTTTTCTTTGTCTAAAAATACTTCCGCCGGAGGCATCCCAAACACAACAAACGCGCGGATCGTCAAAATATGGCACAAATGTGGCAACAGCCAGCAAAGCCGATCAGCCAAAAAAAACGCCCGCACGAAGCGGGCGTAAAGTTATTGAGGCAGGTTTCATACAGGCAAGAAACCTATCGAGCAGTGCCTCTTTATAAGCAATTCGTCGCCCGAGTCCAAGCTAAAAGTTTGATATGTCTACAAACCCTCTTTACGCTAGGCCCCAGCATACGCAGGGATAAAAGGGATTGTCGCCAAAATGAAACCAGTGTTTTTCCACGCAGCCGGGGCTATTGCCGGGCTTTTGATCACCGCCAATACAGCGCTGGCCGAGCCGCAACATGGCATAGCTATGTACGGTGATCCGGCCCTACCACCAAATTTTGTGTCCCTGCCCTATGCCAACGCAGATGCGCCCAAAGGTGGCAGAATTGTGACGGCCGAGGTCGGCGCCTACGATAGTTTGAACCCCTACATCCAGAAAGGCAGCGTGCCGTGGCAGCTGCGCTTTTTGATCGGTGAAAGCCTGATGGGCCGCTCTTTGGATGAACCCTTCGCGCTTTACGGCGTTCTGGCCGAATCGATTGAGACAGGACCGAATCGCGAATGGGTTGAATTTACGCTGAATCCAGCGGCGCAATTTTCGGATGGTACGCCTGTCACGGTCGAAGATGTGCTTTGGTCATTCGAAACCCTTGGGACCGAAGGCCATGGCCGCTACCGGTCGTTTTGGGATCAGGTCGAAAGCCTCACGGCTGTGGGTGACAATAAGGTCCGCTTTGAATTCAACACCGACAACCGCGAACTTGCGCTTTTGGCGGGCCTGCGCCCGATCCTGAAAAAAGCGCAGTGGGAAGATGTCGACTTCACCGAAAGCGGGACAGACGTCGTGCCGATCACGTCGGGCGAATATATCATTGATGACTTTGAGGCAGGCCGCTTTATCAGCCTGCGCCGCAATCCCGATTATTGGGGCGATGACATTCCGTTCCGCAAAGGCACCGGCAACTTGGATGAAATCCGCCTTGAATTCTTCGGCGATGAAACCGCCGCCTTTGAGGCATTCAAAGTGGGCGAGGTCAATTCCAACCGCGAATTTAACGTGGCCAAATGGGACAGCCAATATGATTTCGAACTGCTGACCAACGGCGATTTCGTCAAATCCATCCTGCCGCACGCCCGTCCCTCTGGCATGACAGGGTTTGTGATGAACACGCGGAGCGCGCAGTTCGCAGACTGGCGCGTGCGCGATGCAATGCTGCATGTGTTTAACTTCCCGTTCATCAATGACGCTTTGACCGGCGGGGCGCAGCCGCGCATCACGTCCTATTGGTCAAATTCGCCGCTTGGCATGTCGGACGGTCCAACGACTGGTCGCGTGAAGGAATTTCTTGACCCCTTCGCCGCAGACCTGCTGCCCGGTGCCCTTGAAGGCTACACCCTGCCCACCAGCGACGGGAGTGAGCGGAACCGCGCAGGCACTGCCGCCGCCCTTGCCCAGATGGAGGCCGCAGGCTGGAGCGTCCAGGAAGGCGTCATGGCCGACGCGGGTGGTAACGCCTTTACCTTTGATATTCTGTTGAAGACTGGATCGTCTGAAAACGCGGCCATCATCGATATGTTCACCCAGTCCCTGGCACGGATCGGGGTCACGCCCACCATCCGCACCGTCGATAGTGCGCAATACAAAGAGGCAACCGACGCGTTCGACTTTGACATGACATATTACCGGCGCGGGGTGTCGCTGTCGCCGGGGACCGAACAATATGCTTACTACGGGTCGGAATTTGCCAATGAACCGGGTACGCGCAACCTTATGGGGGTCCAATCCCCTGCGGTGGATGCAATGATTGAACGGCTTCTGACATCCGAAAGTCAGGATGACTTTGTGGCCGCTGTAAAGGCCCTTGACCGGGTGCTGACATCCGGGCGCTATGTGATCCCGATCTATCAGTGGAACATCAGCCGGATCGCCCACGCCAAAGAACTGAAGTACCCCGAAACCCTGCCCATCTTCGGGGATTGGCCGGGCTGGCAGCCAGACGTCTGGTGGTACGAAGAATAAAGCGCTAAGACAGCCCCGGCACGCATCGTGCCGGGGCTTTTCACATGAGGCAGATCATGAAAATTCTAGTTATTCTTGTCGCGCTTTGCGCCCTGACCGCCTGTGCCCCTGCACGCATGGCAGGCAACGCAGCCGTGACCACTGGGCAGGTTGTTCTTGGGGCTGCTGATCTGGTGCTTTAGGCTGTCGCCAATCTGTTACCTTAAGCGCATAAAGCAGCAAATATGACCGAAGATTTCCACGGGATGCGCCCCATTCAGCGCAAACTTCTGGCCGAAGGCCTTGGCACCGCTTTCCTTTTGATCGGGGTCGTCGGCTCTGGGATCATGGGCGAGGCGTTGGCCGATGGGAACGTCGCTATCACACTGCTGGCCAATGCAATTGCGACGGGCTGTATCCTTTATGTGTTGATCACAACGCTTGGCCCTATCTCAGGTGCGCATCTTAACCCTGTGGTCACACTTGCATTTTTCTTGCGCAAAGAACTGCCTCCACGCGAAACGCTGCTTTATATCCCTATCCAGATTATCGGTGGGATATTAGGGGTTTGGGTGGCGCACTTCATGTTCGATCTTGAACTTCTGCAATTTTCACAAAAGCTGCGCACCAGCCCGTCCCAATGGTTCAGCGAAGCCATTGCGACCTTCGGTTTGCTGTTCTGCATCTTTGGAGGTCTCAAAAGCCGCCCCGAAGCTGTGCCGACACTTGTCGCGCTTTACATTACTGGGGCCTATTGGTTCACAGCCTCCACCAGCTTTGCCAATCCAGCCGTGACCATCGCGCGCACGTTCAGCGATACATTCGCCGGGATCGCGCCGGAAAACGCACCAATGTTCATCGTGATGCAAGTGGTTGGCTTGGCAGCAGCGATGATCATCCTGCCGCGCCTGTTCCTACGCGAGAGACGTAACCCATAAGATCATCGCATCCTCACTGGATAGCGACACGACGTTATGGCCCATGGCGGCATCGTAATAGGCGCTGTCACCGCGCTTCATTTCAACGGGTTCATAGAATTCTGTGTAAAGACACACAGCGCCGGTCAGCACATACAGAAATTCTTCCCCATCATGGCGCACCCAGCCGTCAAAATCATCCATGCTACGGGCCCGGATATGGGCGCGATAAGGCAGCATTTTCTTGCGGGTCAGCGCCTCGGCCAACATATCATGTTCGTAAGTTGTCGTGATCTTGCGGGCGGCATCATCATTGCGGGTGACGGCCATGCGGCCATTCACCTGTCCCTTTGACGGAGGGGTGAAAAGTTGCGGCACCGAAATCTCAAGACCGACGGCCAGCTTTTTCAAAGCTTCATAGGTCGGGGACATTTGGCCGTTCTCGATCTTGGACAATGTCGACCGGGCAAGCCCGGCTTGGTTGGCCGCCTGCTCTAGCGTCCAATCTCGGGCTTTACGCAACTCGCGCACACGCGCGCCAAGGTCCAAAGGTTCGGCGGTTGTGGCCTCACCGTTTTCGCGGGCGATACGGATCAGGGATTTGGGGTCTGTATCAGTCATGGCCCGCATATACCGGGTGATCGGTTCTGCTTGCAACCACTGCGCGCGCAGGCTCTGCCCACAGATGTTTTGCGGATTGCGCTCTTTCATGCGGGGCGTGATGTGATAGAGGATGAACAGGCCAAGGTGGCGCGGTCAGCCTGCCTTGGCATCTCGAAAATTTCGACGCCGCACGGATCACAAGCTATGTTGCCGCTTGCGCCAAGACTGGGAGACCGCACATGGTCAAACTTGATATCATTTCTGATCCGATCTGCCCGTGGTGTTATATCGGTAAGGCCAATCTGGACAAAGCGCTGGAACAGTTCCCGGACCATCCGTTCACCATTGAATGGCATCCGTTCCAATTGAACCCGGACATGCCTGCAGAGGGCATGGACAGGCGCGCCTATCTCGAAGGCAAATTTGGCGGCAAAGAAGGTGCCGCAAAGGCCTATGCCCCGGTTGTGGAACACGCCGAAAAGGCGGGGCTTGTGATTAACCTTGATAAGATGGTGCGCACGCCAAACACGATTGATGCGCACCGTCTGATCCATTGGGCGGGGATCGAACAGCGGCAAAGCTTTGTCAAAGACCTGCTGTTCAAAGCCTACTTTGTCGAAGGGCGCGACATTGGTGATCACGAAGTGCTTGCCGATATTGCAGATACTGCGGAAATGGATGCGGCCATGGTCACGCGGCTTTTGGGAACCGACAGCGACGTGGAGGATATCCGCAAGCGCGACGCGCATAGCCGCGAAATGGGCGTATCATCGGTGCCAACCTTCGTTGTCGCCAATCAACACGCCGTCCCCGGCGCGCAACTGCCTGAAATGTGGGTCAAAGTGATTGGCGACATTCAAGAGCAATTGGCAGCCACTGAATGAGCGCACCGACCCGCGCCCTGTCGCAAGGCGAATTCATCGCGCTGATGGCGATGACGGCGGCGACGGTCGCCTTCTCAATTGATTCAATGCTGCCTGCGATCCCAGACATCGGTGCAGAGCTGTCCCCGACGGACCTGAACAAAGCACAATTGATCCTGACCAGCTTTGTTCTGGGCATGGGGCTTGGGACGTTTTTCACAGGCCCCCTGTCTGACGCCTATGGGCGCCGCCCGGTCTTGTTTGGCGGGGTTTGCATCTACATCATCGGAAGCCTCATCGCTTGGCAAGCCGCGACACTCGAAGTGATGCTGGCCGCGCGGGTTCTTCAAGGGGTTGGCGCTGCAGGGCCGCGCGTGGTGTCGATGGCCATGATCCGCGACCTTTATGCCGGGGCCAATATGGCCCGCATCCTGTCGTTCACGATGGTGATCTTTTCCCTTGTCCCAGCCATGGCCCCAACAATGGGGCATTACATCATTGCAGGTTTTGGGTGGCGGTCGATCTTTATAACTTTCGTGATCTTCGCGCTTATTGTCTCAGGTTGGTTGTTGCTGCGACAACCTGAAACGCTTGCAAAAGAACACAGGCGGCCCCTGTCGTGGCAGGCCCTTTGGACTGCCTTGGTGGAAATGTTCAGCCACCCCACAGCGCGCCTATCGATTTTCATCCAAATGTTGACCTTCGGGATGCTGTTCACGGTGCTATCCTCCACACAGCAGGTCTTTGATATCACCTTCGGACAAGGGGCGCATTTCCACCTGTGGTTCGGGGGGATTGCCGTTTTTGCGGCGTCCGCATCAGTCCTAAACGCACGGATCGTCGGCATCTACGGGATGCGCGCGATTATCAAGGCAACCTTTGCGGCCCAAATCGGAATCACGCTGTTCATGATCGCCGTCACCCTTAGCAACGCGCCCTACTGGCTGGCGTTCGGGGTCTATGTGCTTTGGGTGACAGGAAACTTCTTTCAGGCCGGGCTGTGTATCGGCAATCTGAACGCGCTCGGAATGGAGGAAATGGGCCACATCGCCGGCCTCGCCGCGTCGGTCCTTGCGTCAGTGGCAACAGTCGGCGCCGTCCTCATCGCGGTTCCCGCAGCGCTTCTTTTCGATGGCACCCCGCTTCCGATGGCCGTCGCCGCCCTGCTCTGCGCGAGCCTCGCTTGGTGGCTGACGGGCAAGATCAAAAGACCGGGCGAGGCCTGAAAACAGACCGCTTAAACCCAGCACGACCAAAAACAACTCTTTGGTTTGGAAATATCCTGGGGGGCGGCAAAGCCGCGGGGGCAAAGCCCCCTCCGTACGTTCCAACCCGCGCGTAGGCAGGCGTCCTACACCTTTACCTTCTTCTTCTCATCCGCCAGCTTCTGCGCCAAATCCCGCGCAATATTAAAGGCGCCCTGTATCTTATCCCGCTCTTTCTCCCAATCCCGCGCTACAACAATCTTGTTGTCCTTCACCTTCGCCTGCCCGTTCTGGGCATGAACAAACGCGACCAACCCTTCAGGCGATGCAAATTTATCGTTGTGGAACTGGATCGTGGCCCCCTTCGGCCCCGCATCCAACTTTGCAATCCCCGCGCGCTTGCACATCGCTTTGATGCGCACGACCAGCATCAAGGTATTGACCTCGCGCGGCAGCTTGCCAAAGCGGTCGATCATCTCGGCAGCAAAGCCCTCCAATTCGACCTTCGTGGTCAACTCGGACAAACGACGATAAAGGCCAAGGCGCACATCCAGATCAGGCACGTAATCCTCGGGGATCAACACGGGCACACCCAGATTGATCTGCGGCGCCCATTGGCCATCATCAAGAATGCCTTCAGCCGCGCATGACTTGATCGCGTTGATCTGGTCCTCAAGCATCTGCTGATACAGCTCATAA
>CAYPVL010000019.1:8158-19614 GCA_964414165.1 uncultured Cognatiyoonia sp. | reverse complement strand
CATCTGGCCCGATTGCTCTTCGCCCAGCAGGTTCCCCGCCCCGCGAATATCCAAATCCTGCGATGCCAAAGTGAACCCCGCCCCAAGGGAATCAATGGACCCCAACACGCGCAACCGCTTCTGCGCTGTATCCGTCAGCTTCTGACGCGGCTTTGTGGTCAAATACGCATAAGCACGGGTCTTGGAACGCCCCACACGCCCGCGAATTTGATAAAGCTGCGACAGACCAAACATATCCGAGCGCCAGACAATCATCGTATTCGCGGTTGGAATATCCAAACCAGACTCAACAATCGTCGTCGCCAGTAGCACGTCATATTTGCCGTCATAAAACGCGTTCATGCGGTCGTCCAACTCGCCCGCCGCCATCTGACCCGTGGCGGTGATATAGGACACTTCGGGCACCTGTTCCTTAATCCATTCCTCCATCTCGGGCATGTCGGCGATACGCGGGACAACAAGGAAGGACTGCCCACCGCGATAATGTTCGCGCAGCAGCGCCTCGCGGATTGTTATCGTGTCGAACTCGGACACATAAGTGCGGATCGCAAGCCGGTCGATGGGCGGTGTGCCGATGATCGAAAGGTCGCGCACGCCCGACAAAGAAAGCTGCAAAGTCCGTGGGATAGGTGTCGCTGTTAATGTCAGGACATGCACGTCCGTGCGCAGCTGCTTGAGGCGTTCCTTGTGCTGCACGCCAAACTTCTGTTCCTCATCAATGACCAACAACCCAAGGTTCTTAAACCGCACGCTTTTGGCCAAAAGCGCATGGGTGCCTACCACAATATCGACTGTGCCCTTGGTAATCCCATCACGGGTCAACGCCGCATCTTTCGCAGAGACAAACCGCGACAAGGGACGGACATTCACCGGAAAGCCCCGGAACCGATCAGCAAAGGATTGATAGTGCTGGCGCGCCAGCAACGTCGTCGGCGCGATAATGGCGACCTGCACGCCGGACATAGCGGCCACGAAGGCCGCACGGATCGCCACTTCCGTTTTGCCAAAGCCTACGTCACCACAGACCAGACGATCCATCGGCTTGCCAGACCCAAGGTCCTCCAACACATCTTCAATCGCCTGCAACTGATCGTCGGTTTCCGCATATGGAAAGCGGGCCAGAAACTGATCCCAAAGCCCATCGGGTGGATCCAATGCGGGGGCTGTGCGCAATTCACGTTCGGCTGCGACGCGGATCAGACGTTCGGCAATCTGGCGGATGCGTTCTTTCAGCTTGGCCTTCTTGGCCTGCCACGCACCCCCACCCAGCTTGTCCAATAGCCCGGTGTCATGGCCGTATTTGGACAGCAGTTCAATATTCTCAACCGGCAGATATAGTTTTGAGCTTTCGGCATATTCCAGCAGCAAACATTCATGCGCAGCCCCAAGGGCTGTAACAACTTCCATCCCCGTAAAGCGCCCAACCCCGTGATCCACATGGACCACCAGATCACCGGGCGAAAGGCTATTGGCCTCGGTGAGGAAATTCTCGGCACGGCGCTTGCGCTTGGTCTGGCGGATCAGACGATCCCCCAGCACGTCTTGTTCCGAAATCACCGTCAGACCGGGTGCCTCAAAGCCTGAATCCAGCGGCCAGACCGCCAAATGCACGCCCGATTTGCCCACACGGGCAAAATCGGACACCGGGATCGCCTCGCCAATCCCTTCATCCTCAATCAACCCAGTCAGACGCTCGCGCGCGCCATCAGAATATGAGGCAATGACAACAGGCCCTACATCAAGACGGGTCGTTATGTGACTGGCAAGACTGCCAAAAAGCGAAACCGCTTCTTGCTGACGCTCTGGCGCGAAATTGCGCCCGGTGCGCGCGCCCGCATCAATTACGCCCGGCCCGGTGGCCTGTGCATTCGGGGCAAACTGCAATACGCGATGATCCGCGACAGCCGCGTCCCAAGCCGCCTCATCCAGATACAACAGACCGGGGGGGGCTGGCTTATAAACACTGTCCATCCGCCCTTTTTGTGAAAGCGCATGCATCCGCGTGCCATACTGATCGGCAATCGATTCCCACCGGGCAACACGCGACGGCGTGGTCTGATCATCCAAAGTGATCGTCGCATCGGGAAGATAATCAAACAGCGTCTCAAGATCATCCTGAAAGAAGCCCAGCCAGTGTTCGACACCCGCATGTTTGCGGCCCGCAGACACAGCCTCATACAAAGGATCGTCCGTGCCAGCAGCGCCAAATTCAATCCGGTAATTCTGACGAAAACGCGTGATCGCGGCCTCGTCCAAGATCACCTCGGATACCGGTGCCAGCTCAATATCCATCAGCTTTTCGGTGGTGCGCTGTGTCACCGGATCAAAGCGACGCGCGCCATCCAAAGTATCGCCAAAAAGATCAAGGCGGATCGGGCCGTCTTGGCCCGGTGGGAAGATATCAATGATACCGCCGCGAATGGCATAATCCCCGGCCTCAACCACGGTGGGGCTTTGGGTAAAGCCCATGCGGACCAGAAAGGCACGCAACGCCTCTTCATCAATGCGCTTGCCGACAGCGGCCTTGAACGCCGCCTCACGCAGTAAACTGCGCGGTGGTACACGCTGGGTCGCAGCATTCAGCGAGGTCAAAAGCACAAACTGCCCCGGCATGCCGTGGACCAAGGCGGCCAATGTCGCCATGCGCGCAGCCGACACATCGGCGTTGGGCGATACGCGATCATAAGGCAGGCAATCCCAGCCCGGAAAGGTGATCACAGGCATATCGGGGGCAAAGAACGCAAGGGCGGCCTGCATGGCCGCAAGGCGTTTGTCATCGCGGGCGATGTGACAGACAGGCTGGCCGGATTTGGCGATTTCCTGCAGGATCAACTGGGCGTCAAAGCCCTCGGGGGCGCCTGCAACGGTGATATGGTTCGGGAGGGTCATGGGCCGTGACCTACCCCGTTACCCCCTCGTGTCAAGCTAGAGTCCACGCAGCAGATACAGGTTCTGATACATCCCATACATCGCCGTCACAAAGATCGCGAACATCCCAATGACCTGCACCCAAAAGCGGTGACGGTTCAACGCGGCATAAAGATCTTCACCCGTAGGGCCTGTGGCGGCAAGTTGGCGGGCGGTCTTAAGACTAAGCGCGCCCACAAAACTCATCGGGAAGGCGATCAGAAACACGGCTTGGGCCAATTCGGCCCCGTACCAAAAACCCAAGACAGCAAGGGAGGTCAGCACAAAGCACACGAAACCCAGCAGGATTATCCCGGCGGTTTGGCTGATATGCAAAAGGCGGTTCACACAGATGCGCACCAGATGATGCAGGTCCACCTCGGCCTGCCCGCCATTGCGCCGCGCGCGCTGGATCATATCGTAGGGAACGCCCAGCACATAATGGCTGACCGAAGACCACACGACCGCCACCGCCATCCAATACCAAAGGGAGGCAAACGACTGCATGTCGATCACTTGGAAAAGGGCGCGCGACCAGTCCACGGGTGGGGGATTCTCTTTGGCAGTTAGCAGACATGGCGTGTCTAACGCGCGCAGGCCGACTTGCCCAGACTTGTGAAGCCCGCCCTTTCATGCGACCAAAGTTGTGTGACCAGAAAGGCCCTATTGTATATGAAACCCACCCTTGCCCCCTTCCCCGCGACACGGCTGCGCCGGATGCGCAAAAGCCCCGGCATGCGCGCACTTGCGCGCCAAAACACGCTGACGGTGGATGATTTCATCTGGCCGGTGTTTGTGATGGAGGGGCGCGACGATGAAACCGCGATCCCCTCCATGCCCGGCGTGACGCGCAAAACGGTGGACCGGGTGGTCACGGCGGCGAAAGATGCGCACACCCTTGGTATCCCCGCGATCTGCATCTTTCCCTATACAGGGATGGAGCAGCGGACCGAAGACTGCGCCATGGCATGGTCGCCAGATAACGTGAGCAACCAAGCCATCCGCGCCATCAAAGACGCAGTGCCTGAGATGATGATCATGACCGACATCGCGCTTGATCCCTACAACATCAACGGGCACGACGGGTTTGTTGAGGACGGGCAGATCATGAACGACCGCACGGTCGAGGCGTTGGTCAAAATGGCGATTGCACAGGCCGAAGCCGGCGCCGATATCCTCGGCCCTTCTGACATGATGGACGGACGGATCGGCGCAATTCGTGCTGCGTTGGAATCTGATGGACACCAGAACGTCGCGATCCTCAGCTACACGGCCAAATACGCCTCCAGCTTTTATGGCCCCTTCCGCGACGCGGTGGGCGCGTCTTCGGCGCTGACGGGCGACAAAAACACCTACCAAATGGACCCCGGAAATTCAGATGAAGCGCTGCGACTGGTCGAACGGGACCTGTCCGAAGGGGCCGACATGGTCATGGTCAAACCCGGCATGCCCTACCTCGACATCTGCCGACGGGTCAAAGACAGTTTCGGCGTGCCCACCTACGCCTATCAAGTGAGCGGCGAATACGCGATGCTGCAAGCGGCCAGCGCGAACGGGTGGCTGGACGGAGAAAAGGTGATGATGGAGAGCCTGCTGTGTTTCAAGCGGGCGGGGTGTGATGGAATTTTGACGTATTTTGCGCCGGAAGCGGCAAAATTGCTCAACGAGTAAGGCCGCATGCGCCAAGCCCGACCTCGGGTGGGCCATGCAACCCTCACGACGGTCTTTCTCCTAAGTATTGGTGCAGCACGCGCTTCTGGCGGACCAACGAAAGCACTCCCGTGGGGGAGGTCGGGCTTGGCGCCTGCGCGCCGGGTTCTCTGGATTGGAACGTCGGACGCAATAGCGGCACCATTGCGTGTTTTAACAAAGAATGCGTGACCCCACCGCACCCTGCTTCAATCCGCAACTTGACGCTGAAACCAAACACAATCCCAGCCCTTTTCGCATGCGAAAATCACCAAAACCATCTTCCACGTGACACCCACCCCCAAATCCCCTACACTCTCCGCAAAACAGGGCAAAAGCCCGACACACGGCAGTATAGGCAACAACATGAATATGAATCGACGGACTTTTGCGCTTGGCGCGGCGGGGCTTTCGCTCGCTGCTTGTAGCAACCCGATTGGCAGCAGCGGCGGCGCACAGATTGATGCCCGCGTTGACAGCACGCTGAACTTTCTGGCCCAGCAGTATCCCGGCACGGTTAATCTGCGCGATCGCGCGGCGGGTATGCTGGTCATGCCACTGATCACCGAAGTCGGGCTTGGGCTTGGCGGGTCATTCGGGACCGGCGCGTTACGCATTGGCGATAGTACGGTAGATTATTACAGTGCCGCCTCTGGGACGGCTGGTTTTCAAATCGGAGCCCAACAGTTCAGCCACGTGCTGTTCTTCATGACGCAAGAGGCGTTGCTTGATTTTCGCACATCGCCGGGGTGGTCGGCGGGTGCTGATCTGGAATATGCGGTATCTGATCAAGGCGAAGTGTTGCGGGCCGAGACGATCACATCGCTTTCCCCCGTGATCGCGGTGGTCTTTGCCCAGACAGGTCTGCGCGTCGGCGCGACGCTTGAAGGTACCAAATACACGCGTATCATTCCTTAGGCGATTTGCGACGCTGCGTGTCGTGAACGGGCGTTCAAAGGCCCGATCTTATGGCATCCTGTGGGAAAACCGCAGGGAGCCACGCTTATGAAAACCACCACCCAAGTTGCTGTGATTGGCGGCGGCGTTGTCGGCTGTTCTGTCCTTTACCACCTCACAAAACTGGGCTGGTCCGATGTGATGTTGCTGGAACGCTCTGAGCTGACCTCCGGGTCTACGTGGCATGCCGCAGGCGGGTTTCATACGCTCAATGGCGACACGAATATGGCCGCCTTGCAGGGCTACACGATCAAGCTTTACCGCGAATTGGAAGAATTGACAGGCATGTCCTGTGGCCTGCACCACGTCGGCGGCGTGACCCTGGCCGACAATCAGGACCGCTTTGATATGCTGGTCGCTGAACGGGCCAAGCACCGCTATATGGGCCTTGAAACTGAAATCGTCAGCCCCGCAGAAATCGCCAAGATCGCCCCTGTCACCAATGTAGATGGCATCATCGGCGGGCTTTACGACCCGCTTGATGGGCACCTTGATCCCTCTGGCACAACCCACGCCTACGCCAAAGCCGCGCGAATGGGGGGCGCTGAAATCGTGCTGCATACAAAAGTTCTGGAAACCAATCCGCGCGCCGACGGCACGTGGGATGTGGTCACGGACAAAGGCACAATCCACGCCGAACATGTGGTCAATGCCGCCGGGCTTTGGGCCCGCGAAGTGGCGGCGATGGCTGGCACTTACGCGCCGCTGCATCCAATGGAGCATCAGTATATCGTCACCGAGGACACACCGGAAATCTATGAGCGCGACACCGAGCATCCCCATGTGATGGACCCAGCGGGCGAAAGCTATCTGCGCCAAGAAGGGCGCGGGCTTTGCATCGGGTTCTACGAACAGCCCTGCAAGCCTTGGGCCGTGGACGGGACGCCGTGGGACTTTGGGCACGAATTGTTGCCCGATAACCTTGATAAAATCGAAGACTCGATCAATTTCGCCTTCAAACGCTTCCCGGCGCTGGAACGCGCAGGCGTCAAATCTGTCATCCACGGCCCCTTCACCTTTGCGCCCGACGGCAACCCGCTTGTCGGCCCGGTGCCGGGCCTGCGGAATTATTGGTCGGCCTGCGGTGTCATGGCAGGATTCAGCCAAGGCGGCGGTGTTGGCCTCATGCTTGCGCAATGGATGATCGAAGGCGAAACCGAACGCGACGTGACGGCCATGGATGTCGCCCGTTTCGGGGATTGGATCACGCCGGGCTACACGCGCCCCAAGGTGATCGAAAACTATCAACGGCGCTTTTCGGTCAGCTACCCGAACGAAGAACTTCCCGCTGCACGGCCCCATCGCACGACGCCGATGTATGACATTTTCGATGGCATGGGCGCGGTCTGGGGGCAGCAATTCGGCCTCGAAGTCCCGCTTTATTTCGCGCAAGGGGATGAGCCGACTTACGAAGAACCATCCTTCCGCCGCTCCAACGCGTTTGCGGCGACCGGGCGCGAAGTGCGCGCCGTGCGTGAAGCGGTTGGCATCAATGAGGTTCATAACTTCGGCAAATACCGCGTCACAGGCACCGATGCGCGGGCCTGGCTGGATCGGATCATGGCCGGTCGCGTGCCGCAGCCTGGGCGCATGTCGCTTTCGCCGATGCTATCGCCCAAGGGGCGGCTGCTGGGGGATTTCACCATCTCTTGCCTGTCTGAAACGGCGTTTCAACTGACCGCGTCATATGGGGCGCAGTCGGTGCATCAGCGCTGGTTTGAGAAGCATCTGGAAGGCGACGTGCGGCTTGAAAACATCAGCGATCGGCTGACGGGTTTTCAGATTGCGGGCCCCAAAGCAAAAGCTTTGTTTGATAGTCTCACCAAAGATGATCCTGCTCCGCTGCGCTTTCTGGATGTGCGCCGCATGACGATTGGTCAGATCGCCTGCACCTTGCAGCGCGTCAGCTATACCGGCGATTTCGGCTATGAGATTTATTGCGACGCGATGGATCAACGCGCGCTTTGGCGCACATTATGGAAGGCCGGGCAGCCCTTTGGGATTACGCCTTTCGGAATGCGCGCGATGATGTCGTTACGGCTGGATAAGTCATTCGGATCATGGCTGTCAGAATTTTCACCCGACTACACCGCCGCCGAAACAGGCATGGACCGGTTCATCAGCTTCAAGAAGAACACAGACTTTATCGGGCGCGCCGCTGCCGAATCCGAGCGGGCCAAGCCCCCTGCCCGCCAACTTGTGACATTTATCGTTGAAACAAAGGACGCAGACGCCGTTGGCTATGAACCGGTGCTGATTGACGGGAAAGTGCAAGGGTTTTGCACCTCTGGCGGCTATTCACATTTCGCAGCGAAATCAGTTGCCTATGCCTTGGTTCCACGCGCATTGGCGCAGCCTAATTTGCAAGCCCAAATCGAGATTTTGGGCGATTTATGCCCTGCAACCTTGTTCACGTCCACGCTACTTGACCCACAAGGGCATTTGATGCGCGACTAAGGGTTGTTAGGTAAAGGGTATGATACCAATACTGATCCTCGCCGCTGGGCAATCGTCGCGTATGCGCGGCGCTGATAAATTGCTCCAAGACATTGATGGTGCGCCTTTGCTGGCGCATGTGGTCGCGCGTGCAGCGGCCACAGGGCATCCGGTCTTCACTGCGATGCCCGGGCCGCAGCACCCGCGGTATCAAGTGATGCGCGATCTTCCTGCGGCCTGTTATGATATACCTGACGCTGTTGAAGGCATGTCCGGCACCCTGCGCGGGGCCATCGGGCGTCTGCCGCCATGCGAGGCATTCATGCTATTGCTCGCGGACCTTCCCGAAATTGAGACGACAGATATAGAGGCGGTCTTTGCCGCCCGGCTTGCCCGCCCTGAATACCTTATCTGGCGGGGCGCAACGCAGGATGCAAAACCGGGACACCCGATCCTGTTTGATGCCTCACTGCGCCCGGATTTTGCGAAACTTACTGGCGATAGCGGCGGTGAGGCCGTTGTCAAAGCCCATGCGGATGACACCTGCCTTGTGACCCTCCCCGGCAACCGCGCACGCCTTGATCTGGACACCCCCGAAGACTGGGCGGAATGGCGGGCGGCAACAGGGCGCGCCTAAAGCGCCCGACGCCATCATCGCGCTTCCCCGACATGCGCCTTTTCGCATGCGAAAAGGGCTGGGAATGGGTTTGATTTCAATGTCAAATGGCCAATTGGCGCAGCGTACGGTTGGTTTACTGTGGTACTGCAGGTGGTTTTGCGGTGATGCATGAAGCTATTTGGGGGTGGTCGGTGGCGTTATTCGTTAAACGCAATCCTTTCCCGCTCCAAACCCAAACAAAATCAGGGGCCACCTTGTGGTGACCCCTGTTTTGGTTCCCAGCGCAATCGCCGGGAACGAGCTGCATTCCGTTACTCTTTACAACACTACTTCATTAACAAACGGGCTTCGTGTTTTTTCAGTGCTTTGCGCGCCGACTGGTAGTCTTCAAGTCCGCCTTTCGTCGCCAGCTCTGGGAAAAGTTCGAAGATTTCGTTCCGTTGGCTATTTCCAATACCCTTGAGCGAATAATCACCTGGCTGGAAGCTTTCCGTCCAAGCCCCGTTCGAGAGCACAACTTCGTGCTTTTCGAACATGAAGTGGATGTAGGTCGTTGCCATCACATCTACCGCGTGGATCCCTTGGGCCCCGGTCATGTGCTTGGCTGCCGCCAGAACTTCACGCTCTTCAAAGTAAAGCTGTGTCATCTCGGATGCGACCAGAACACGGTGGTTTGGTGATACCAGCATATCACGCTCTGGCAGACCATCGCCCAGTGATCCGGCTTTGATCAGGATTGGCTTGAGGTGCGGGTTCGCCGCAAGCTGCTTGCCGTCCATCGACTTGTGTCCGACCCAAGCGATTTCCTGGATGCCGTTGTCGCGTGTGATGATCCGGTCACCTTCTTGAAGCTCTTCGACCAGACGTTCGCCTTTTGGTGTGGCGATCGTTGTGCCCGGTGTAAAGCAGGGGATCACGTTCTCGATTTCCATGAATGTCATGGTTGTTCCGTCAAGGAACGTCACAACACCCGCTTCGGGATCGTTCTCATCGTAGGTGATGAAGTCCACGTTAGACCCCGTCAGATCAAGCACATCGACGTCGCTGCCATCGGCATCTTCGCCACCTTTGACCCGGTCCCCACCGTTGCCGCCAAAGATCGTGTCTGTGCCCAGACCCGCCCAGATGTTGTCGGCCCCGGCCCCACCTGTGATCAGATCTTCGCCCTTTGAGGCTTCGATCTTGTCATCACCGGCACCGCCATCGATCACGTCATCGCCTTTGCCCGAGAATAGCATATCGTTGCCATCGCCACCAAGCAGGATATCGTTGCCATCACCACCGTGCAGCCTGTCGTTCCCGCTGTCGCCGTCAAGAATGTCATCGCCCGCGCCACCTTCGAGGAGATCATCTCCAGCGCTGCCAAGCAGCAGATCGTTGCCGTCTCCGCCGTCGATCTGATCGTTGCCAAAACCACCAAACACAGTGTCGGCACCAAGCCCCGCCTGAACCGAGTCATTGCCGGACCCCGCTTGGATCACATCGTCGTTTGGCGCTTTGCCGGGCAGGATATTATCTTCTGCATCGACGATATCGCCATCTGCATCCACATAACCCGGGATGATCACATCATCGCCGTTTGTGCCCTGCACAGTCCCATCATTCACCCCTTCAACCGCGAAGGTCACAGTGGCTGTATCAGTGCCCCCATTCCCGTCAGAGATCGTGTAGGTGACGGATGTTTCCGCCGTTTCGCCCAAGGGCAGACCGTCGAATTCACCGTTGGCATCAAAGTCTACAGACCCATCCGCGTTGATGGTGAACAGCCCGCCATTGTCGCCTGCAACCGGTGTTCCCACACCGCCCGCTGCGCCGCCGACAGCCACGACTGTCAGCGCGTCTCCATCCGGGTCGCTGTCCGCACCGTTTCCGGTGTCGTCCATCAGCACGTTGCCGTCCACATCGCCAGCCGATTCGGTTGGAACAAAGCTATAGCTGTTGTCTGTAGCTGTTGGACCGTCGTTGGTATCAATCACGTTCACTTTGACCCAAGCGGTGTCTTCTCCGCCATTCCCGTCAGAGATAACGTAGTCAACCGTGGTCATCCCGGTAAAGCCCGCATCAGGTGTGAACTTAAGCGTGCCATCGTCAAGAATGTCCACTGTCCCGTTCGGCGCAACCGCCTTGATAACAGTCAGCGTGTCCCCATCCACATCCGTGTCATTGGACAGAACATCAATGATAACCATTTCGCCTTCATCGACTGTCGCCATGTCATCGACCGCATCGGGTGCATCGTTGACAGGTGTCACGTTCACTTTGACCCAAGCCGTATCGAAGCCGCCATTCCCATCGGCGACGGTGTAGTCGACGTTGGTCATCCCGTTGAAGTTCGCATCCGGTGTGAACTTGAGCGTGCCGTCGGCATTGATTTCGACTGTTCCGTCCGGTGATGTGGCAGATATAACCTTTAGCGCGTCGCCATCGGCGTCGGTGTCGTTTCCAAGTACGTCGATGACAACCATCTCGTCCTCGGCGACCGTCGCCATGTCATCCACCGCGTCGGGTCTGTCGTTCTCGGATTGGACTTCGACAAAATGCTTGGCCCAATCGCGCCCGCCGTTCCCGTCTTTGATGTCGTAAGAGATCATCGCAGTGCCGGTGAAATCAGCCGCTGGCGTGAAGGTCGCTGTCCCGTCACCGTTGTCGACCACAGTGCCTTGCTCGGCTGGCACGGTCACGCTTGTGACCATCAGCGTATCGCCATCAAGGTCAGTGTCATTGGCCAGAAGATCAACAACAACAGACGTATCTTCTATCGTCATCGCGTTGTCATCGACCGCATCGGGCGCGTCGTTGACAGGTGTCACGTTCACTTTGACCCAAGCCGTATCGAAGCCGCCATTCC
>CAYPVL010000019.1:0-8058 GCA_964414165.1 uncultured Cognatiyoonia sp. | reverse complement strand
CATCTCGTCCTCGGCGACCGTCGCCATGTCATCCACCGCGTCGGGTCTGTCGTTCACAGTCACCCGTTCGGCAATATGCTTGTTGTTGGTAACTGTGCCACCGGTTAAGACTGTGAAATTGAATATATTTGTCATGCGCTTGGCTCCTACTCGTGACGCAAAGCGCGCTCTGCGCGCTGTGCCATATAATCTGTATCAGTCTGGGACATTGGGCGACGGAGGGCGCTCTCATACACAGAGCGCCCCTTCTGCATCATTACTGCCGCAGTTACGGCAAGCATCCATATGCAAAGATCGAAAACCAAGTTACTTCCACACTGCAATCATGGTCACGGCAACAACCGCGACCAAAACCGCTACCAACACATGGTATACCCCACCACACACCGGTCACGGCTCTGGGCGAACCCAGAGGTTAACAAAAATCCACTAGAACAGGGGTCTCCCCCCAATCTTGCAGACAACTCACTACAGGCGGGCGTACCGCCTAAGTTGACCGCCCCCACGGTCAAGTGCCCCCCAGTTGGGCAATCTCTGGATAGCCCTCGCTTGCGCACATCAAAAGAAGAAATTGCGGGGAATTCACCGGATTTTGCCCAGTTTACAGCGAAACGCCGCCTAAACACCGGGGCTTGGCCGTACAGTCTTGACGGGCTTTGTTTTGCATTGAGCGACAATGCAGGCGCTTTGCAGCGGTAATGCACAATCGCAACGTGATTAACCATTTCTTTAGGTCAAATTTGGAAACAATCATCCTGCCCATGTTGGAAATTTGAAATGCGTTAATCATGCGTAAATTATTTGCGCAGACTTTGTTCATGATCTGCAGCTTCGTTTCCTCAAGCTTCATAATCTTTTGGGAATCGCGGGTATTGTTGCCAGCAAGCCGCCGAATAGTGCCTTTGCTGGGGCACACAATCGGGCGCGTCGGCCTGATTCTGCCGATTGCGACATGCGCAAATGCCATGATTGTCCCGGCGGCAGACAACTGCCTATTGGCTGAATCATATTTTTCGGGGTGTTTGTGGTGATGCGGGGCGCAACGAGCCCCCCAAGCTTTCATCGCTTGCGTCAAAACGGCTGTCGCCCAGCACATTGTTCGCATATTGCACGTTTCTGTTGAAACGTCTGTGGTGCCGATGGAGAGACTCGAACTCTCACGATGTTACCATCGGGGGATTTTGAATCCCCTGCGTCTACCATTCCGCCACATCGGCACAGGCGCGGTACTAACGGCCTTGTTCAAGGCCGTCAACAGCCGCTAGAGCCTGTTTGTCTCAAAGGTGTTGCACTGGTTCAGATCACCGGTTTCAAGCCCGCGCGCGAACCATCTTTGACGTTGTTCGCTGGTGCCATGTGTGAAGGTGTGGGGCTGGATCACTTGGCCTGCGTTGCGCTGCAAAGTGTCATCCCCGATCTGTGCGGCGGCGTTCATCGCTTCAGCGATATCACCCCGTTCAAGCGATCCGAACTTTTGCTGTGCGGCCCGCGCCCAGATGCCCGAAAAGCAATCGGCTTGCAGTTCAACCCGCACCGAAAGCCCGTTGGATTCGCTTTGGCTGACCCTGCTGCGCAGATCATTGACCTGCGGCAGGATACCCAATTCGTTTTGCACATGATGCGCCACTTCATGGGCGACAACGTATGCGGCAGCAAAATCGCCCCCTGCCCCAAGTCTTTGTTCCATGGTCACAAAGAAGGATGTATCCAGATAGGCCTTGCGTTCAGGTGGGCAATAGAACGGACCTGTTGCCGCCGTCGCCCCGCCGCAGGCCGACCGGGTCTGGCCTTTGAACAGCACAAGCGTCGGTGGATTGTAGCGTTGTCCAAGCTGGGTGGCGAAGATATCGGCCCAAACCTCTTCGGTGTCAGCAAGCGTGACGGACACGAATTGCGCAGCCCGGTTATCTGCCGGCGTCACTTCGGTGCTTTGTTCGGTCGCAAAGCCGTCGCCTGTGGATTGCAGCAGCGGAGTGACATCAATTCCTAGGAAATACCCGACCACGAGCACGGCAATCAACCCAAGCCCGCCAATACCGCCCCCACGTGATACGCGCCCACGGGCTTGGCCCCGGCGATCTTCGATATTGCGGCTACCTCTGCGTCCTTGCCATTTCATGTCGGTCTTTCCCCTATCGTTCGCGCCAGTCTAACCAATTTCTGCACATTTCCAAACCTTGACCTTACGCACGCGACATGGCCTAAGGCTGCACACCTCAAAACCTTTATCCGAGTACTGTGTTCGATGATTAGACGCCTTTACGACTGGACGATTTCACTGGCTGAATCGCCCCGCGCGCTTTGGGCCTTGGCCATTGTGTCATTTGTTGAATCGTCATTCTTTCCGATCCCACCAGACGTCTTGATGATCCCGATGATCATTGCGCGGCCCAACCGCGCCTTTCTGATCGGAACTGTCTGTCTGGTCGCCTCGGTCCTGGGCGCTTTGCTTGGCTATTATATAGGGTCGTCCTTGATGGCCTCTGTCGGTCTGCCGATCCTTGATTTTTATGGCAAGGGCGACAGCTTTGCCGAAATGTCCGCTTTGTTTAACGAACACGGGGCTTTGGCCGTGATCATCGCAGGCGTGACCTTCCTGCCCTTTAAAGTCGTCACCATCGTGTCAGGCATGACAGGCATGTCGCTGCCCGTCTTCATCGTCTCGGCTATTTTCGCCCGCGCACTTCGGTTTTACCTTGTTGCGCTGCTCTTGTGGAAATTTGGCGAACCGATCCGTGACTTCATTGAAAAGCGCCTTGGCTTGATGTTCATCATCTTCTGCGTCGTTCTTGTGGGCGGCTTTTATATGCTCAAGTTCATCTGATGCGCGCGCGGCTGACATATCTTGCCGCGTTCGGATCATTTGCGTTGCTTGCAGGCGCCTTTCTGTTTCAGGCCTTGGGCTATCCGCCTTGCGCGATGTGCCTTTGGCAGCGTTGGCCGCATGCCGTAGCGATTGGGATCGGTTTTCTGGCTTTGGCCATCAATGCGCCTTTGCTGCAATGGGCTGGCGCTTTGGCGATGGCTGTCACCGCTGGCATTGCGGGCTATCACACCGGGGTTGAACGCAAGTGGTGGGCAGGCCCCAGCAGTTGTTCGGGCGGCGGCGGTCTGGACATTACGCAGTTGTCGGGCGCTGATTTGCTGTCAACCGATGGGCCGCGCTTGGTGATGTGTGATGAGGTAAGCTGGGAATTTCTGACCCTGTCCATGGCAAGCTGGAATATGCTGTTTTCGCTTGTGCTTTGCGCGTTGTGGATCAGCGCTGCGTTGACAAAAGTAGGTTCGTCTCGGACCGAGTGATCGCGTCCAGGTTACGGATTTCAAACAAAACCGCGTCGAATTTTTCAAGTGTTTCGGTATTGATTTCGGCAATCAGATCCCACGTGCCGTTGGTAGAATGCACCGCCTGAACCGCACTGATCCGGCGCAGCGCACTGCGCACCTTTTCTGCCCCGCGCCCTGCGATTTCCAACATCATTAAGCCACGCACGGGGGCGTCTGTGACATCGGCGCGGGTCAACACGGTAAAGCCACTGATTTCACCGCCCGCGATCAGCCGATCCAGCCGCACCCGGACTGTGCTGCGTTGCACGCCAAGGTCTGCGGCAAGGTCTGACAGGCTTGCGCGCCCGTTGCGGCGCAAAAGCGCGATCAGTGCATTGTCCAATTTGTCCATCAGGCCTGTCCGCTTTGATCAATCTTCACCCATATTGGTCATTTCGCATAGTTTGCGCCGCTGCGCAAATGCGCCATGATCCATCTCATGACACATTGTATTCTGATTGGTGCCCCTGTGGATTGTGGCAAACGCCGCCGGGGCTGTTTGATGGGCCCGGATGCCTATCGCACTGCGGGTCTGGCCGAGGCGTTGATTGCCCTTGGTCATACTGTTGAAGATCGGGGCAATCTTGCCCCGGCCCCGAATGATCTGGCGCCGGATGATCATCTGCATCTATTGCCCGAGGTCGTTGGCTGGACCAAAACGCTGATGGCTGCGGCCAGCATTGAGGCGCAAAAAGGCATGCCCATTTTCCTTGGAGGCGACCATGCTTTGGCCGCAGGCACAACCGCTGGGATGGCGGCCCATTGGGCTGAACGCGATCGGCCTTTCTTTGTGCTGTGGCTGGATGCCCATAGCGATATTCACACACCGCAAACGACAGACAGCGGGAATTTGCATGGAACGCCCGTAGGTTACATCACGGGGCGTTCAGGGTTTGATATGTTCCCGCCGCTGCCTGTCGCTGTTGATCCCAGCCACATCTGCATGATCGGCCTTCGCTCGGTCGATCCGGCAGAACATACGTTCCTGCAAGAGGCCAGCGTTGATGTTGTTGACATGCGCATGATTGATGAGACCGGGATCGCAGCACCTTTGGCCGCTTTCCTTGATCGTGTGAAGGCTGTGGATGGCGTGCTGCATGTGTCTTTGGACGTTGATTTCCTTGATCCATCAGTTGCCCCTGCAGTTGGCACCACCGTCCCCGGTGGTGCGACGGTGCGCGAGGGGCATCTGGTGATGGAGATGTTGTCAGATAGCGGCGTTGTTGGATCGCTTGATCTGGTTGAATTGAACCCCTTCCTTGATGATCGTGGCAAGACCGCAAACCTGATGACGGAACTGACCGTATCACTGATGGGGCGCCGCGTCTTTGACCGTCCGACGCGCAGCCTGAAATGAGCGCGCCATCCGCCCTGGCTATAGTGCCATTTGTGAGTGTGGCCAACATGATGAAACTTGTGCATCATATTGGCATTGAACAGATTTTATCTGATATCGCCCTTGAGATTGAAACTGATTTCAAACGCTGGCCGCTGTTTGATAAAACTGCGCGTGTTCCGTCGCATTCGGACGTGGGTGTGATTGAATTGATGCCCACATCAGATGGCGAACTTTACGCGTTCAAATATGTGAACGGTCACCCCAAGAATGCGGCCGAGGGCTTGCAGACGGTGACAGGGCTTGGCCTGCTTGCAGAAGTGCAATCGGGCTATCCGATCCTTGTGTCCGAGATGACGCTGCTGACCGCGCTGCGCACGGCAGCGACGTCGGCTGTGGCCACCAAATATTTGGCTCCCAAAGGTGCCAAGACCATGGCGATGATCGGGAATGGGGCGCAATCTGAGTTTCAGATTTTGGCGCTGAAAGCCGTCTGCGGGATCGAAACGGCGCGCATTTATGACATTGACCCGGCAGCGACCGCCAAATGTGCGGCCAACCTTGCCGGGCTTGGGGTGAACGTCGTGACATGCGCATCGCCCGAAGAGGTGGTTGAGGGTGCCGAGATCATCACAACGGCGACTGCCGACAAAAACTACCAGACAATCCTTACCGATAATCTGGTCGGTGCGGGCGTCCATATCAACGCGATTGGTGGCGATTGCCCGGGCAAGACCGAATTGCACCGCGATGTGGTTGCGCGGTCTTCGGTGTTTGTAGAATACCCACCCCAGACCCGGATTGAAGGCGAAATTCAGCAGATGGAACCCGATCACCCGGTGAGAGAATTGTGGCAGGTGCTGACGGGCGATGTGCCGGGGCGCAAGGATGCCGCAGAGGTAACGCTGTTTGATGGCGTCGGCTTTGCGATCGAGGATTTTAGCGCGCTGCGTTACGTTCATAAAGCGATCCAAGGCACTGATCTTTATCGCGAACTGGATATGATCGCGGACCCAGATGACCCGCGTGATCTGTTCGGGATGGTGCAACGTGCAGGTTAATGAATGGGAAATTCGCCCGTCACGTTGCGCCATTCACCGGGATGGATCATCTTGCGATGGGTGAATTTCACTGAATGCAATGGCCCCTCAATTTCGCGCTTCCAGTAGGCGATGAAGGCAAGCAGACGGTCATGATCGGGGGCAAGGTCATAATCCTGCCAGATGAACGTATTCAGCACATGGGGATGGTCGGGCATGTGATAGAACATTTCGGCCGTGGTTAGCCCGTAACCTTTTAACATCAGCTCAGTCTCAGTCTCAGTCATTCAAAACCTCATCGTTTTTTACTATTCTCCTTCTAGCCAATCACAGAACGATTAAGAGTCAATAAAAACATGCTGTTAGCAGGCATGTACGTCGGCTGCCAAAGAACCTTTGCCACAGGCATTGCACGCCATATGCGGTGTCTGATAGGGTTGCGGTAACGATATCTTGTGGTGCGAAAAACAACAGGCGGACAACGTGAACGACACACCCCAAACACCTGAAAACGAAGACGAAAATGCGCCAGAGCGTCCAGCGTATGACGGCCCGACGGTTTCCATCATCGATGAGATGAAAACCTCGTACCTTGATTACGCGATGAGCGTGATCGTGTCCCGCGCAATCCCTGATCTGCGTGACGGGTTGAAACCCGTTCACCGCCGCATTCTTTATGCGATGCACGAGACCGGGAATACCCACGACAAATCCTACCGCAAATCCGCCCGCCCTGTTGGCGATGTGATGGGGAAATACCACCCGCACGGTGACAGCGCGATTTATGACGCGCTGGTGCGTATGGCGCAGGATTTCTCGATGTCGCTGCCGCTTTTGGATGGTCAGGGTAACTTTGGGTCGATGGATGGCGATAACGCGGCCGCGATGCGTTATACCGAGGTGCGCATGGATAAGCCTGCCGCCTATCTGCTGGCTGATATCGATAAGGACACTGTTGATTTCCAAGACAATTACGACGGCAAAGATCGTGAACCCACGGTTCTGCCCGCCCGCTTCCCGAATATGCTCGTCAATGGTGCCGGTGGGATCGCTGTGGGCATGGCGACGAATATTCCGCCCCACAATCTGGGCGAAGTGGTCGATGCCACGCTGGCCCTCATTGATGAACCTGATCTGACGTCCGAACAGTTAATCGAATATGTGCCCGGTCCTGACTTTCCGACAGGTGGCATCATGCTGGGCCGCTCTGGTGCGCGCAAAGCGTATCTTGAAGGTCGTGGATCGGTGATTGTACGCTCTAAGACCCATGTCGAGGAGTTGCGGAAAGACCGCTATGCCATTGTGATTGATGAGATTCCTTATCAGGTCAACAAAGCAAGCATGATCGACAAGATCGCCGAAGCCGCCCGCGAAAAGCGCATTGAAGGCATTGCCCATGTGCAAGACGAATCTGATCGCAATGGTGTGCGTGTGGTGGTGGAATTAAAGCGCGATGCCACGGCTGAGGTGGTCTTGAACCAACTCTTCCGCTTTACGCCGATGCAGACGTATTTTGGCTGCAATATGCTGGCCCTGAACGGCGGCAAGCCGGAACAGCTGACACTGCGCCGCTTCCTGACCTCTTTCATTGATTTCCGCGAAGATGTTGTTGCCCGCCGCACTGCTTTTGAGTTGCGCAAAGCGCGTGAGCGTAGCCATATCTTGTGCGGTTTGGCTGTTGCTGTCACGAACATTGACGAAGTCGTCGCGACCATTCGATCCTCTGCTGATGCAGCAACTGCCCGCGCGAAGCTGATGGAACGCAAGTGGCCTGCCCACGATATTTTGCCTTACATCGCGCTGATTGATGATCCGACCCATACGGCCAATGACGATGGCACCTATAACCTGATGACCCGCAGATGGCCTGCTGAATCGATCCTCGAATATATCGCGCTGATCGATGATCCGACCCATACTGCCAACGATGACGGCACTTATAACCTGTCTGAAACCCAAGCCCGCGCGATCCTTGAATTGCGCCTCCAACGGTTGACCCAGATTGGCGTTAAGGAAGTCACGGATGAGTTGGAAGAACTTGCTGGGAAGATCAAAGAATACCTTGAAATCCTTGGCTCGCGTGATCGTATCATGCAGATCATTCGGGATGAACTGAACGAAACCAAAGAACTGTTCGCCGTCCCCCGCCGCACTGAGATCGTTGATTGGGCCGGCGATATGGACGACGAAGACCTGATCGAACGCGAAGATATGGTCGTCACCGTCACGTCTGGCGGCTACATCAAACGCACCGCTTTGGCCGATTTCCGCGCGCAGCGGCGCGGCGGCAAAGGTCTGACGTCGATGCAGACCAAGGAAGAGGACGTTGTCACGACCCTCTTTGTGGCCAACACC
>CAYPVL010000018.1:40032-40646 GCA_964414165.1 uncultured Cognatiyoonia sp. | reverse complement strand
TGACGACGTTCTTAATACCAACCTCCGTCAGCGCGGGCATCCGCGCGAAGGCGCCTTCCAGCACATCCGTAATCCGGTCCAGATCATCAGGGCAAAGCGCGTTGACGAAATGCGGATCGATCCCGTCCATGCCCCATGTCTTGCAGTCCTGTTCATAGAATCCGATCAGCAGACCACCCTTTTCCTGACGGCAATAGTAATCACTGATCGGGCAACGTAGCAGGGGCATCCGGTGACCGGCCGCGGCGATGGCGGGGATGTCTTCGGTGACGAAATATTGGTGCTCCATCGAGGCAACGGGGTGATGCACACCCATCATCGCACCAACCTCGTTCACGCGGTAGCCGCCGGCATTTACAACCACATCGCAATCAATATCGCCGTGTTCTGTGTGTACGGTCCACGTATCATCCTTATGCTGGGTCAGGCCGGTCACGGGCGTGTTGCGATAGACCTCGGCCCCGGCATGGCGGGCACGGCGCGCAAGCGCCTGGCAAAGCGATGCGGGATCAATATCCCCGTCGTTCCCGTCCCAAAGCCCACCCCGCAGGTTATAGGTAGAAATCAGCGGATTGCGGCGGGCGCATTCGGCGGCGGCAAACACCTCAAACTCC
>CAYPVL010000018.1:0-40022 GCA_964414165.1 uncultured Cognatiyoonia sp. | reverse complement strand
GGTTCTCGGTCGAGATCAAAGGGTGACGGCGCGCACATTCCTCGGCGTCGATCACTTCGAATTCAACGCCCATCCCCCGCGCCATCGAGGCAAAGTGGCGGTAGCCGTCCATCTGTTCGGGCTTGTTGGCAAGCCGGATACCGCCGTCTCCATGGTGATAGCCCACCGGATAGTCGGGATCATCGCGCAACTTCTTGTAAAGGTTGATTGAATGGGTTTTCAGGCCAACCATCGTCTGGTTCATGCCAAAGTTCGTCACTTGCGCTGCGGAATGCCATGTGGTGCCTGATGTCAGCTCATTGCGCTCGACAAGTACCACGTCGGTCCACCCTTCTTGGGTCAGGTGATAAAGCGTCGAGCAGCCAGCGATACCACCGCCAATCACAACGGCCTTTGTGCGGGTTTTCATGGGGGTGATCTCCGGTAAGTTATGCTTGGCTGATGTGACCCTAAATCGGGGCGCGGAACAAGAGATTTACGCGCTTGCGTTTTGCCCGGACGGGGGCAAGGCTGGGGCATGGACGATCAAACCCCGAAACGCAGCGGCGGGCGCGCAGCCCGTAACGCCAAACGCGCCGCGCCGCCAGCCGTGAACCCTGCACCGCCCGGACAGACTGGCGGGCAGTATCGCCCGCTGAGCGATGCGGACTTGGCGCAAATCTACGACACGGCGCTGCGCTTGCTTGAAGACTTGGGTATGGGTGACGTGCCCGACCGGTTGCGCCGTGATCTGACCAAAGCCGGGGCGCTGCCGGGCGAGGGTGACCGTCTGCGGCTGCCGCGCAGTATGGTCGAACAGGCGATTAGGGCGGCGGCCAAAACCTTTACCCTGCATGGGCGTGATCCTGCGCGGTCCATCACGGTTGGCGGGCAAGCTGTGCATTTCGGCACCGGGGGGGCGGCGGTCCAAACCCTTGATCTGGACAGCGCGCTTTATCGCCCGTCAACCCTTGCCGACCTGCACAACTTTACCCGCCTGCAAGACACGCTGACCAATGTCAGCTGGTTCACCCGCTGTTGCATCGCCACCGACGTGCCCGACATCATGGACCTTGACGTGAACACCGCCTACGCGCTGATCCGCAACACGACCAAGCCGACGGCGACGGCCTTTAGCGTGGCCGAACATGTCGCACCGATCGTCAGAATGCTTAACATTGCGGCGGGCGGGGACGGGGGCTTTGCCCAGCGTCCGTTCATGAAGACGCACATTAGCCCCGTGATTTCGCCCATGCGCTTTGGCGAAGACGCGGTGGACGTGGTTTACGCCTGCATCGCCCACAATATCCCCATGTCCTGCATCACTGCCGCTCAGGCCGGGGCGACGGCACCGGCGACTTTGGCCGGGTTCCTCGCGCAATCCCTGGCGGAAACGCTGGCAAGCCTTGTGATGGTCAACGTCATTTCGCCGGGCTTCCCGATGGTGTTTTCAAACTGGCCATTGGTGATTGACCTGCGCACAGGGGCCTTCTCGGGGGGGAGTGGTGAGACGGCGGTGCTGAACGCCGCCTCGGCGCAACTGTCCAATTGGCTGGGCCTCCCATCGGGCGTGGCCAGTTCTATGACCGACGCCAAAGCCATTGATGCCCAATACGGGGTCGAAAAGGGGATGACGTCCTTTGCTGCCGCGGCTTCGGGGGCGAACCTGATCTATGAAAGCTCTGGCATGACGGCATCGCTTTTGGGGGCGAGCTTTGAGGCGTTTGTTTTGGATGATGAAATGCATTCAGCTACCTACCGGGCGCTGCGCGGGATTGAGGTGTCAGAAGACAATCTTGGCTATGACGCAATCTGCGAGGCGATCCTTGGCGATGGCCATTTCCTTGGGGGAAACCATACGATTGCAGCGATGGAGCGGGATTATTTCTATCCCACCCTTGCCGACCGGGACCAGCCGCAGGCATGGGCCGAGAATGGGGCGCAGGATGCATGGGGCAGGGCGCGCGAGCGCGCGCGCGAGATATTGGCGACGCATCGCCCGGCGTATCTGAACCCTGAACAGGACAAAGCGATCCGCGATCAGTTCAATATTCTAAGTTGAAACGAAAAAGACCGGGCCGCTTGGGCCCGGTCTTACAAACCGATTAGAAAATCAGTCTGAAAAGCGCTTACATGTCAGCAGCAGCCGCCAGTGGGCCAATGTTGACGGCGCTTTCATAGCTGTCCAGTGACGCTTCAATAGAACCCGCTTCAACAAATACGTCCGCAACACCCTTCATGAAGGTCGCAGCGTTCGCACCCAACCAGCCGTCAGACAGCTGTTCTTGGATTGTTGGGAACTTCATTGTGGAAATCGCGCCGCGTGTTGCGTCAACATCCATACCGGATTCTTGTGCGATGATGGCCAGCAGCTCATCAGATGGATCAGCGGCCCAGTCAGCGTTTGCCTTGGCTGTCACAGACAGGAACTTGGCAACCACATCTGGGTTTTCGGCGACAAAATCAGCAGGTGCAGATGTCACGTCAAAGACCAGAATGCCAAGCGCTTCTTTTTCATCACCTGTCAGCAGAACATTGCCGTGCTCTTTCATGCGGCTCAGACCACCGCCCCAGCCACAGGCAAAATCAACAGCGTCCTGGCTTAGGGCTGCAGCACCGGCAGTTGGTTCCATGTCCAGAATGGTCAGCGATTCCAGTGCCACACCGAAGTGGTCCATCTGACGCAAGAAGCCATAGTGCGCAGCAGTTCCAAGTGGAACGGCGACCTTTTTGCCAGCCAACTCGCCCGCAGAATCGGCATCGATTTCCAGTTCAGACGAAACAACGCAGTTGTCGTTGTCAGAGTAGCTGACAGCAACATCAAGGACCTGAATGTCCTGACCGCCTGATGTGGCAACAACGAAAGGTGGAACACCTTGCGAAAATGCAATCTGAACGTCGCCAGACGCCATCGCAGCAGACATAGCCGTGCCTGTGTCGAAAGACACCCAGTTTACTTTCATGCCAAGCGCTTCGTCATAAGCACCGGATTCCTTGGCAACCATCATTGGCAATGGCCATTCCAAAAAGTAACCAACGGTGATTTCACCGTGGCCATCAGCCATAGCAGCCTGAGCACCCGCGAGCAGTGCAGCGCCAGCAACGGCACCCATAAGTGTAGTTTTGATCATAGTAGTCTCCCTATAGTTTCATATTATGAAACTTTGCTTTTGCATGTCGAGGTTATGAAGGGCAGGGGCATGCCGTCAAACGGATTCTGCTTCACAGGATCAAATTCTCGACATTAACCTGCAAAATTTTGCGATCTGCGTTTTGGTATGTGAAGTTATTGTTTCGCAAATCAGAACTCTTGATCAGACCCGCCCTTAAGCAGGCGCTTTGCCACCAATCAGCCCCGTGACATGGGCGCAGGCTGCTTTCAATTCCGGGGCCCAAGACAGCAAGTCTTGCTGGCTGTGTTCCTGATATAAGGTCCAAATATTCAAAACCGCGATTGGTTCGCCAAGGTAGTTAAAGACCGGGGCCGAGATGCCATGGAAATGGTCAAACTCTTCCCGATCATTATAGGCAAACCCATCCGCGCGCACCTGTTTGAGGGCGGCCTGAAAGGCTGATGCGCTGGTGATCGTACGTTCGGTGAACTTGGTGAACATGTAGCCTTCCAGCTTGGCGGCCACGACCTCGGGCTCCTGAAAGGCAAGCAGCGCCTTACCGGAGGCAGAACAATGCATCGGTTCACGCATGCCGGGGCGCTGGATGTTGCCAAGGGCGCTTTGGGCTTCAAGGATCCGCAGATAAACAACGTCCATCCCACTTGGCACACCCAAGGTCACATTTGCCGCATAAGCTTCGTTCAGTCTGGTCATTTCGCCCAACGCAATGACCTGAATATCATAGCCATTGTAGGCGTTGCGAACCAAATCAAACACCTTGGGACCAAGCAGATACACCTTCTGGGCCTTGTCAAACTGTACCAGTTCTTCTTCTGAACAAATCGCCAGCAACCGGTGCAGCGTGCTTTTGTTCAAGCCGCTTTTTGCAACCAGTTCTGAAAACGTCAGCGGCGCGCGGCTTTCGCTGATGACTGTCACCAGTGCCATGATTTTTGAAACGATAGAACTGTGCATGGTCCTTTGACGTGTTTGTTGCGCATCGCGGTTTGGATGGCGTCTTGATTGACACGCCACCCTGCGATGGGCTGACCATATTACGAAGCATTTGTTTTGCAATATAAAACCACCACACACCCGGCGGCGTCTGATGCGCAGTAAACCTAAGCAATGTGTCGCTCGGAACATCACATTCTGTGCAGGGAAAGGCCCTGAAAAACTTGCGCATTCTTGTCGTCAAGTCTGGATCTGTCACGCCGGAGCGCCATCCCAGCCTGCTGCTAGCCCCTAATCGGTTTGGGGGTACGCGGCAGCGGGGGCCTGCTCTGTCGTCGTAGAAGGACCTGCAGCCCAGATCCCTTCGCGCTGTGCGGCTTCATAGATGACAAATCCCATTTGCGGTTCAACCTTCATCAACGCAGCTGCCGTGCGGCCCGAAAGGGTTGTCTTGTGACTGATGTGCAGCGTTTCGCGGAACCACTTGATCCCAAGTGTGCACAGCGCGCTTTCCTCGGCGTCTTCCAAAGTCACAACCAGCTTCTTGCGCCCCATCAGCAAATCCTGTGAAAGCCTGCGCACATCGGCCCATTGCTTGCGTACAAGGCGGCGTTTGCGCCACGCTTCCATCGCTTCGGCAATTGCATCAAAAGGATCGTGGTGCAGCGCATGATAGCCGTGCTTTTTCGTGTCATGGCGCACGTACCACAGCAACTCGCCCCTGTCAGAAATGGCGCGCATTGCTGTGGCTGTGTTGCAGTCAGACCGGACCGTGTGGTTCCAATCGACCCACATCGGGACCCAATTCACGGTCTCGCGCTTCACATCAGTGGTGGCCAGTGCCAAGTCGCGTTCAATAAGCGACGTCATCTGACGTGTATTAATCAATGTATTTTGCAATAGAGCCGTCGATAGTTTTGGCAGACGTTTCATACCGTGATCCTTGTTAAAATGCGACTTCTTGAAATTGATGTGTGGGATGCAACCGATTTATTGGACCCGACTGCCACACACATAGGCCTTTATGAAGGGGTGCGAAGCGTATCGACGACAGGCGCTTCGCTGTCGCTTCCACTGCTTGATGCAGCAAGTGCGATCAAAGCGATCACAAGGATCGGGACGATGATGTTCGCGGCGGATGATGGTTCTTCCGGGGCAATAATGACCACGGGTTCGGGCGCGACTGTGGGTGCAAGCCCACCGGCATGCGCCGTCGTTGTCGTGATCAAAAGTGCCACTGATGCGGAAATAGTTATGCTTTTCATGTCGGCTCTCCATTCAGGTTTGCAGTGGATGGAACGCGTCCCACCCATCGATTCCCAGACCGTAAGCGGCGTGTAGGCGGGCCGCATACGACAGCTGTTGTAAATTCGGAAAGGTGGTTAATTTTTGATCCCGCGACATACACCGGCTGTCGTATGCGCCAAAAGCGGCAAGCGTGCCCACACCGCCTGCGCGTTGTACACGCCGCGCATCTTTCGTTCACAGCCGTTGTCGTCACGCTGCCCATCGTCCTGTGGATGATCGGGCTGACTTTCCGGGAGGCGCTGATGGTCGAGATCGGCCATAGCCTTGTCTGCGCGATCCATGCCTTCTTATTTTTTTTGGGTCTTTGATCGGTTAAGACCTGTCAGCATGTGATGCGCGGACAGAAGGTTCGGGAAACAGCGTTTTCACCGCCTCACACACTTCGCCGACATGTAAATCCAGAATGAGGTTTCCAGCGTCAGGCAATTCCACAAGTCGCGCCCGTGCGCTGTAATCTTGCGCAAATCTGCGCACGCCTGAAATTGGGAAAACCTCGTCTTTGGCACCGTGGATCAGCAATATAGGCAGGTTGCTTGCATCAATGTCAGCGGAAAAGTCGGTGAATGACTGGCTGATGTCGAAAGCCATACCCGCTGTGCCCTGCTTGGCCGACGTCTCTAACGCGTGCTGGGCCTCTGCCAAAAAGTCAGGGCGCGTGAATTGGGCAAGCTTCTCTTTGTCACCTTGAAACTGGGCGCTAAAGAAGACCTTCGCACCCATTTTCGCCCAGGCCGGCACGCCGACTTTCACAAAATACCGCGCCAAGCTTGGATGCTTTTTCAGCGCGCGCGAAAGCGCCTTGACCCATGCTGACATGCTTTCCGTTTCGTCAAGATATGCTGGGGGTAAAAGGGCAGTGCAGGGCACAAGACCATAAAGACGGTGTTCCAGCATTGGCGCAAGCGCATACATAAAGGGGGCCGTATTCGTCGAAGTCATCAAGACAGCCTTATTATAACCAAGCTGATCAAGCATCGCTGCGATATCATCTGCTGCAGTCTTCAATGCATCTGCACCCTCGGCTGGCGGGTCCGTGTCACCGTGTCCGGGGCGACAAATCGACAGCATGCAAAGCCCGGTGTCATGAAGCAGTTGTTCGTTCTCGGCGCGAAAGCGGTAGTTCAGCGCGTTTTGCAGGAAGACAACAGGCAGCCCCGCAAAGTCACCGGCCATCGTCACTTCAACGCTGCGCCCGCCGGGGCGCAGGATATCGGCGCGTTTGCGATGTGGGTGGCGCAGTACTTGGCAATCAGTCCGATCTCATCGACGAACTGCGATACAGAAAGGGCATTGCGGAACAGTTCTGTCTGGCTGCGCGCCCCCATTTTTGTCATCAGGCTATGGAACTGCGTGCGGATCGTTGCATGTGATCGGTTGCGGTTTGTGGCCATATCTTGGGTTGTTTGCCCATCCAAGAAGGCCTCAAGTAAGGCACGCTCTGCCTCGGTCAGATCAAATTCGCGCTTGATCAATCCGGCAGCCGCTGTTTTCCAGCGGGCATCAACGACGAAAACCAGCGCTTCACCTTCACCATTCTGAATTGGCTTTGAGGGGGTAATGGACAGCGTGAGGGGGCGATCATCTGCTTCGGAATATGCGCGCTTTAAAATCGCGTCATAGCGGTTCTTGCCCGGTTCAAGACTGGATTGCACAACTGTGTTAATCTGATTGTCCATCTCAAGCGAAAGCGGAAGATCGGCCAATGTAGCACCCGCACCCAAATGAAACGCCAGATAAGCTGCGGAATTCTGCGCCTTGATCAATCCGTTTTCACGCACAAGGTAGGCCGGGCTTTTGAATTTTTCGAGCATCTCGCCCACTTGCCGACCAACGGCTGCATGCGGCGCAGCATCAGGAACGGCAGCAACAGACGTAATTGCAGCGGCTTCAACATCAGCAAAAGAGTCTGCACTGTCCCAATGGCCCGCTTCGAACAACGTATTCCACGTGCGCATCAATTCGTTGAACTGATGGGGTTCATTGACGGAAGCCCCCAGCAATTTAACAATTGCTTCAGGTCGCGGGTTTGCTGCTTTCTGGGCCATCTTTCAAGCCTATCAGGATCACGGCAAGCTGGCATACAACAAATGATGTAGTTGCATGCTGGGCGGCACCCAGCGGCAAAAGTGACGTAAGTCGTGCGTTCGCAAAAATCCTTGGGCAACTGGCGGACTTGTCCCAGTCACAAAACCGCGCCCCATAAAAAAACCCCGCCTTGCATAACGCAAGGCGGGGTTCGTGTTCATCGTGGTAAAGGCGAAATTTATTCGCGGTTCCCCAGAAGCTGCAGCAGGAACATGAACATGTTGATAAAGTCGAGGTATAGGTTCAACGCACCCATAATCGCAGCTTTACCCAGCCATTCCTGATCGCCTTGTGCGGCGTGCTGCAGGTATGTGTTCTTGATGTTTTGCGTGTCATATGCGGTCAGCCCCGCAAAGATCAGCACACCCAGGATCGAAATCGCGAAGCCCATACCTGGCATTGGCCAGAAGATGTTGATGATCGATGCGACGATCAAGCCGATCACGCCCATAATTAGGAAGCTACCCCAACCCGAGATGTCCTTCTTGGTGGTGTAGCCCCACAACGATAGGCCAGCAAATGCAATCGCGGTGATCAAGAAGACCTGAATGATCGAAAACCCTGTGTAGACAAGGAAGATCGAACTAAGTGACAGGCCCATCAACACAGCAAAGGCGTAAAACGCTGTTTGCACACCTGCAGCGGACAAGCGATTCATCGCAGCGCCAAAGCCAAAGAAGATAAAGGCCAGCGGTGCCAGCATGATCACCCACTTGAGGGGCGACAGATAAATCGCGGCACCAAAATCGGTGAGTTGACCAGTAGAGCTGTCCATTGCCAGCCCTGAAATCGCCCAAGCAGCGGCAAATGTAATCAACATGCCCACGGACATTGTGCCGTAGACCTTGTTCATGTGGGCGCGCAGCCCTGCGTCGATCGCGGCCGTGCGGACCCCGCCCGCCGTCCGGATTGTTTGGTATTCAGCCATTGAGACCTCCAAAAAAATGAGTCCGGGCGCCGACCATCGGCATCCATGGGCCAGATATTGGCATGAAACGGGGCGTTTTCAAGCCCGCATACGTGTATATCGGTGCTTTTCCGACAGATTTGCGCGGGATTGTCGCACTTTACTTAACGCATATAGTCAGGCGCGTCCCAAAATGGGCGATTTGCCTCTTTTTGGGCCGCCTCGGCTGTGATGTTCACGTCGCGCAATTGTGCGGCATCAAGTCCGCGTAACGCTGTGCGTTGGCGTGCAAGGCTGTGCATTTGGCCCAACATCGCCAAAACCGAAAAGCGGCGGGCAGGGCGGTTGTGGGTTTGAATGTAGGCCATGTGATGTTCCTTTGTGATGTAATCGACGCTTCATATTCTGATGCTTGATGTATGATCGTATGCGCGATATTCGTAAAACGAATGATTTTGAAGTGATGCATCAAGGTTTGTGATATAATGCGAAATCTGGATATGACCGCGCTCCGCTCTTTCGTTACCGTGGCCGAGGCGGGGGGGGTCACCCGCGCTGCAGGCGTGTTGAACCTGACGCAATCAGCGGTTTCGATGCAGCTTAAACGGCTGGAAGAGGCGCTTGGTCTGCAGCTTCTTGACCGCTCGGCGCGCACCATTGGGCTGACCGCCCAAGGCGAACAGCTTTTGGGATATGGGCGGCGGATGATTGCACTGAACGATGAAGTTTACCGCAAACTGACCGCGCAGGAATTTGAAGGCGAACTTAAACTTGGCGTGCCCCACGACATTATCTACCCCACCGTGCCGCGCATCCTGAAACAGGTCGCCGCTGATTTTCCGCGCATGCGGGTGCGGTTGATGTCGGCCCCGACGGTCAAACTGAAACAGATGTTCGCGCGGGGCGAATGCGACTTTATCCTGACGACCGAGGATAGCTGTGGCGCAGGCGGAAAAACACTGATCGAACTGCCGCTGATCTGGGTCGGGGCCGAGGGTGGCACCATCTGGCGGGAAACGCCGCTACGGATTGCGCATTGTTCAAACTGCATCTTTCGGGGCGGGGTTGTGAAAACGCTGAACGATGCAGGGATCGCATGGGAAATGGCCGTAGATTCCGAACTCGACAACGCGATCGAGGCTGCGGTCAGTGCCGATCTGGCAATCACAGCCGTGATCCAAGGGGGCCTGCCGCCACATACAGCGCCCATTGATCACAACGGCAAACTTCCAGACCTGCCACGGCAACGGATCAACCTTTATACACAGCAACCCGGTGAACCCGTGCAAGCTGCCGTCGCACACATGATCCGTGCGGCCTACCAAGTCTGACCCCAAAGAGCGGACAGGCTTTCAGAAGTGCAGCACAACGCGTCTCTTTGGTTTTAAAGTATCCCCGGTCGCCATTAACGCGCCATTGGTCCGAGCGACAATGGCGACGGCTCCGAAGTTTCAATCAAGACTGAAATCGCGTTTGAGTGCAGACCCCGCAATGAGCGTAGGGTGGACCTCGATCCACCGCCCCTACATGGTGACAACAACCTTACCTGTTGATTTGCGCTGTTCCAGCAAATCCAAAGCATCCTGCGCTTGGGCCAGCGGAAACACATGGCGCACTTCGGGGCGCAAACGCCCATCGGAATACATCTGCATCAATTCAGCCATGCTGTCCTTCAAGGCGGGCGTATTGAAATGCAAATACCCGCCCCAATAAAAACCGATCACGGTGATGTTCTTCACCAGCAGAATGTTTGCCGGGATCTGGGGGACATCGCCGCTGGCAAAGCCGATGGTGATAATGCGGGCCTCGCGGTTGGCGACCTTCATGGCGGCCTTGAAAAGTTCACCGCCAACAGGATCATAGACCACGTCCGCCCCGCCAAGGGCTTTGACGGCGGCGATGATATCATCCGTGTCACTGTCCAGCAGGTGATCGGCCCCGGCGGCCTGCGCCACCGCCAGCTTACTGGCACCGCGCGCGACAGCGATCACGCGGGCACCAAGGGCTTTGCCAATTTCAATAGCCGTCAAGCCGACACCGCCAGCCGCGCCAAAGACAAGCAAGGTTTCACCCGGCATCAAGGCTGCACGGCGGGTCAGGGCCATATGGGATGTGCCGTATGCGACCATAAAGCCCGCAGCAACCTCTGCGGGCATTTGGTCTGGGATGGGAATGCACAGATCAGCGGGGAAAATCCCCTGTTCAGCCAATCCACCCTGACCGCCAAAAACAGCGACGCGGCTGCCGATTGCGGGGGATGTTGTGTCAGTTCCGTGGGCCAAAACACGGCCGCAGACTTCCATGCCAAGTGTAAAAGGGGCAGGGGGCGTATCTTGATATGTGCCCTTTGCCATCAAAAGATCAGCAAAATTGAGACCGCAAGCCTCAATACTTATAAGAACTTCGCTTGCTTTTGGCGCTGAAAGGCCTATTTTTACAAGCGTAGGCGTATTTCCGACCTTTGAAACCTGAAAAGCATTGATCATTTGCACGAATCCTCTGTGTGCTGTGGTATGCTTATGCTATATTACGAATTCTTATCTTCAGATACGCAATTGGGCGATTTTGGGTTAACCTTTCAGTAGGAACCTATCCTTAAGTTAGGCATCGAGATGCAACCGTTGCGTGTTTCCGGTATTTTGTTGGAAAGAAGATGCAGGTCGGTAATTGGTCGCTTTTGTTTGTGAGTAAGCCGATAAATAATGAAACTTCGCAAGGATAGCTTGCGCAACAAAGGAAGCGGTTATGAAACACCCCGTGGACGTTCATGTCGGCAAACGTATTCGGCATCGCCGATGGATGAATGGTACAACGCAACAGCAATTGGCTGAAAGCGTTGGGATCAAATTTCAACAAATTCAAAAGTATGAAACGGGTATGAACCGGGTCAGCGCATCCCGGCTTTGGGATATCGCGAACGTCTTGGACGTGCCTGTATCGTTCTTCTTTGAAGGTCTGGAAGAGGATGCAACGCGCGGTGTCAACGCAGGCGACATCCCCGGTGATATCCTGACAGATAAAGAAGCGCTTGATCTGCTGCGCTCATACTATGCGATCCCTGAAAATCAGCGCCGGCGCCTGTTTGATCTGGCCCGCGTCCTAAGCGACGCCGCTTAAACAAGGCTTGCCTGTATCCGGGTGGCCTGTCACTAGTTGCGTATATATTGCAACGGCAGGCCATCCGTCCCTATGACACTTGAACGTGACCTTCAGCAGGATGTGATGCGCGTCGCGCATCTGCTTGCGGATGCGGCGCGCCCTGAAACGCTGCGATTGTTTCGCACGCAAGGGCTGGCGTCCGCTGACAAAGCGCAAGCCGATCAAATCTTTGACCCCGTGACCGAGGCGGATCGCGCCGCCGAAGCCGCAATGCGCGACATCCTTGGCAAAGAACGCCCTGATGACGGGATCATCGGCGAAGAGTTTGGTACCAAGTCTGGCACAAGCGGGCTGACGTGGGTGCTGGATCCGATTGATGGCACACGCGGCTATATCAGCGGCACCCCGACCTGGGGTGTTCTGATCTCTATCGCCGATCAAACCGGCCCGCTTTATGGCATCATTGATCAGCCCTATATTGGTGAACGCTTTGAAGGCGGCTTTGGTGTGGCGCAGATGACCGGCCCGCAAGGTGCAGCCCCCCTTGGTGTGCGCCGCAATGTCGCCCTGGCAGATGGCACGCTGCTCTCGACCTTTCCCGAAATTGGCAGCGCCATCGAACGGCGCGCTTTTGAAAAAGTGGCGGCATCCGTGAAGCTGACCCGCTACGGCATGGATTGTTATGGCTACGCGCTGCTGGCCGCGGGGCAGGTTGATCTGGTGATCGAGGCAGGGCTGCACCCCTACGACATTCATGCGCCCATTGCGGTGATCCAAGCCGCTGGTGGGATCGTGTCAAACTGGGAGGGCGGGGCGGCCCATCACGGGGGCCGGGTGATCGCGGCTGCCAATCGTGATATCCATGCCGCTGCACTTGCGATCCTGAAAGACAGCGTCGATGGCTGATGAGACTTTGCTGAAGGGTGCCGATGTCGTCATCACCATGGACGACGCAGGGACAGAGCTTGCCAATTGCGATGTGCTTCTGCGCGACGGGATCATCGCTGCGGTCGGCCCAAATCTTGAAACCAAAGGTCAAACGATCAACGCAAAAGGCTGCGTCATCACCCCCGGCCTTGTGAACACGCACCACCACCTTTATCAAACGCTCACCCGTGCAGTGCCGGGTGGGCAGGATGCGCTGCTCTTTGGGTGGCTGCAAACGCTCTACCCGATTTGGGCACAGTTTGGGCCAGAGCAGATGTTTACCTCTGCCCAAATCGGCCTTGCGGAACTGGCGCTATCCGGCTGCACAATGACGTCAGACCACCTTTATCTTTATCCCAATGGCGCGCGGCTAGACGACACAATCGCCGCCGCAACCGAGGTGGGGTTGCGGTTCCATCCCACACGCGGGTCTATGTCCATCGGGGAAAGCGATGGTGGCCTGCCGCCCGACACCTTGGTCGAGGATGAAGCTGCCATCCTAAACGATTGTATCCGCGTCATTGATGCCTTTCATGATCCGGTGCCCGGCGCGATGGTTCGGGTGGGTATTGCGCCTTGTTCCCCTTTTTCTGTTTCACGCGACCTGATGCGCGACGCGGCCCTTTTGGCCCGCGACAAGGGTGTGATGCTGCATACACATCTGGCGGAAAATGATGAAGATATCGCTTACTCGCTTGAAAAATTCGGCTGTCGTCCGGGGCAATATGCTGAAGACTTGGGGTGGACAGGTGATGACGTCTGGCATGCGCATTGCGTCAAGCTTGACGGGCAAGAGATTGATCTGTTTGCGAAAACCCGCACCGGTGTTTCCCATTGCCCCTGTTCCAACTGCCGGCTTGGGTCGGGCATCGCCCCTGTACGCGCGATGCGCGATGCGGGCGTGAAGGTGGGGCTTGGGGTTGATGGATCGGCCAGCAACGACATCGGCAATCTGATGGCCGAGGCGCGCCAGACGATGCTGCTCCAACGGGTGCAAAACGGGGCCGATGCAATGGGCGCACGCGAGGCGCTGCACATCGCGACGCGCGGCGGGGCCGAAGTGCTGGGGCGCGATGATTGCGGGCAAATTGCTGTTGGCAAACGCGCCGATCTGGCGATCTGGGACGTCAGCGGCGTTGAGGCTGCGGGGTCATGGGACACTGCGGCCCTTGTCCTTGCGGGTCCGCAAAAAGTGCGCGATTTGTTTGTTGAAGGACGTCAAATCGTGTCCGACGGTCACGTCATCAGCTTTGATCTTTCTGCTGCAATCATCCAGCAAAACAAGCTTGCCCGCGCTTTGGCCTAAACCGGCTTACCCGCAACCCAAGTTGCCGCAATCGCGCGATCATCGCCCATCATGATCGTCGGGAAAAGCGTATCCCAAAAATCCGCTGCCCGATCAGCCCGCTGCGCAATCACGGGCGTCGCGGCCAGATCAATCACACAAAGATCAGCCGCCGCCCCAACCCCCAGATGGCCGATTTTCCCGCCCATCTTCAAAGCCCGCGCTGACCCTTCAGATGCCAGCCACATCAATTGCGCCGGATGCAGCGCCGTGCCCGCCAACTGGCCAACCTCATAAGCCGCGGCCATCGTGCGCAGCATTGAAAACGAAGACCCGCCGCCTGTATCTGTGGCCAAACCCACAGAGATGTTGCGGGCCTTCAGGGCCGCCACTTTCATCAGCCCCGATCCAATAAAGGTGTTGGAGGTTGGGCAATGGACCAAAGCTGCGCCAACCTCGGCCAAGCGGTCAACTTCGCGCGGCTTCAGATGGATTGCATGACCTAACAGCGCATTTTCGCCCAACAAACCAAAGGCTTCGTAGGTATCCAGATAATCCCGCGCCTGCGGAAATAAATCCTGCACCCAAGCCACCTCATCCGGCTGTTCGCTCAGGTGGGTCTGCATCAAAACCTCAGGATGCTCGGCCCATAATGCACCAAGGGCCGTCAGCTGATCTTTGGTCGAGGTCGGCGAAAACCGGGGGGTGATGGCATAATGTGCGCGGCCTTTTGCATGCCAACGGGCAAGCAAGGCTTTGCTGTCATCATAGGCCGATTGGGCCGTGTCGCGCAGATCATCGGGGGCATTGCGATCCATGCAGGTCTTGCCTGCAACAACGGCCATGTTGCGCAAAGCGGCCGCCTCAAAGAACGCATCCACGCTTTCGGGGTGGATCGTGCAAAAGCTGGTCAGGGTCGTCGTGCCATGGGCCAAAGCCAGATCAAGCGTGCGGGCCGCAACCGTATCAGCGTAAGTTTTATCCCCAAAGCGGGCCTCTTCGGGGAATGTGTAGGTGTTCAGCCAGTCAATCAGCTGTTTGCCCCAACTGGCGATGATCCCGGTCTGGGGATAATGCATATGGGCATCAACAAAACCGGGGCAGATCAGGTGATCGCCGTAATCTGTGACCTGCGCGTCCCTATGATCACGCCGCAGGCGCGCAGCATCACCAACGGCGATAATCAAGCCATCCTCAACCAGAACACCGCCCGCAGGGTTGTGCTGGGCGACATCTTCCCAAGGGGTTAAAAAAGGGTCGCCCGCAAAGGCCAAGGTTTGTCCAAGAAGAAGCTGTTTTGTCATAAAGCGCACCCTAGCGGGGCATTTTGGGAAACGCCATTGTGGTGGGACACCAAAGGCTTATGTTGGTGCCAAGCGATGCAGGGGCCCCCATGTCTGAAAATGCTACAAACCTGCCAGAAGAAGAGGCCTTTGGCGTCACCGACCGGCTTTTGGGTGATGTGCGCAGTGCGGTTGATGCGCAGGATGTAACCGCACTCAACGATATTCTCGACCCGATCCACCCGGCCGATATTGCCCATCTGATCGAACAAATCGACGGCGCAGAGCGGCGCAATCTGCTTGACCTTTGGCAAGGCGGGATCGACGGCGAAACCCTGTCGGAACTGGATGAAAACCTACGCGAAGAGGTGATTGACGCGCTTGGCCCGGAAGACCTTGCCGATGTGGTGCGCGATCTTGAAAGCGACGATGTTGTCGATCTGGTCGAATATCTGGATGAAAACCAGCAGGAGCAGGTGCTTGATGCGCTGGATGCACCTGACCGTGTCGCGGTTGAACAGGCGCTGTCCTACCCGGAGGAATCCGCCGGGCGGCATATGCAGTCCGAACTTGTGCGCGCCCCAGAACATTGGTCCGTGGGCGAAGCGATTGATTACCTGCGGTCCGATATTCAGCTGCCAGATCAGTTTTATCATATAATTCTGGTCGATCCGCGCCTGAAGGCGGCAGGCTACGTCACCTTGGGTCGGATTTTGTCAAGCCCGCGGCACATGAAACTGCGCGACATCATGGAAGGCACCTTCCGCACCTTTCATGTGGCCCAAGACGTGGAAGAGGTGGCCCAGGCCATCAACCACTACCATATGATCACAGCGCCCGTGGTCGATGATGACGGGCGGATCGTCGGTGTGATCACTATTGATGATGCGATGGCGTTCCTGGAAGAAGAAGCCGAAGAGGATCTTTTGCGCCTTGCAGGCGTCGGCGAAGGGTCGCTGTCGGACAAAGTCGTTGAAACAACGCGACAGCGGTTTCCGTGGTTGGCTGTGAACCTTGTGACGGCGATCCTTGCATCGCTTGTGATTGGGCTGTTTGAAAATCAAATCACCGATCTTGTGGCGCTGGCGGTCTTGATGCCTATCGTTGCGTCCATGGGTGGCAATGCGGGCACGCAATCCCTTACGGTGGCCGTGCGCGCCATCGCAACGCGCGACCTGACGGGGGCAAACGTCTGGCGCGTCATCCGCAAAGAAGCATTGGTGGGCCTTATCAATGGTCTCATCTTCGCGGTGGTCATGGGCGTGATCGGGGCACTGTGGTTCAGCATGCCCGCCCTTGGCCTTGTGGTGGCAGCGGCGATGGTGATCAACCTTGTGATTGCGGGGCTTGCGGGCACGGTGATCCCGGTGGTGCTTGATAAGCTGAAGGTCGATCCGGCCCTTGCCTCAGGCGCGTTCGTGACGACGGTAACAGATATCGTCGGGTTCTTCGCCTTCCTCGGCCTTGCGGCGGTTTACCTCATATGACGCTTGCTGCGCACAAAGACGCTGCGCGCAAAGCGGCCTTCGCCCGGCGCAAACAGGCGCATGGGCTGGGACAGGGGACAGCAGGCTATCTGTCCGAAGTACTGGCCGGGTATCGCGGCGTGCCGCTGGCGGGCTATATGCCCATGCGCACCGAGATTGATCCGCTTGCCGCCATGGCCGAAGCCTCGGCCTATGGGCCCGTGGGCGTGCCGGTGATCATCGGGGCAGGGCAGGCATTGAAGTTTCGGGAATGGACGCCAGAGGCGGCGATGATCGCCGGGGAATTCGGTGCGCTGATCCCAGAGGCCGGACAATGGATCACACCCGAGATTGTCATCGTACCCTTGGTGGCCTTCGATCTGGGTGGCGGACGTTTGGGCTATGGTGGCGGTTTCTATGACCGCACGTTGGAAAGTCTACGCGCAGAACGCCCAACGCTGGCGATTGGCTTTGCTTATGCGAACCAAGAAGCCCATGACCTGCCACTTGAACCCACCGACCAGCCACTTGATATGATCGTTACCGAACGCGGGGTTTGCGATTTTTCGCAGAAAAATCCCGCCCGAAAATCCCTCTAGAACAATTTGCACCTACCACATACACGGGGTGCCATGAAAATACTTTTTCTTGGCGACGTTATGGGCCGTGCAGGGCGCGGCGCGATTACCACCCATCTGCCGCGGTTGCGCGCGGATTGGGCGCTCGATTTCGTTGTGGTGAATGGCGAGAACGCGACCAACGGGATTGGCTTGTCTGGGGATCATGCCAAGGCCTTGCTGGATGCGGGGGCTGATGTGCTTACGCTTGGCGATCATGCCTTTGATCAAAAGGACATGCTGACGTTTATCGAAAAAGAACCGCGCATCATCCGCCCCTTAAACTATTCCAAATCCGCCCCCGGTGCGGGCGCGCGGGTGTTCACCGCGACACGCGGGCGCAAAGTGCTTGTGGCCCAAGCCCTTGGACAGGTGTTCATGAAGCGCCCCTTTGATGATCCATTCTCGGCCCTTGATGGGCTTCTCAAGCAATATCCGCTGGGCGGTGCCGTGCAGGCCAGCCTGATCGACATTCACTGTGAAGCCACATCCGAAAAGATGGCCACAGGGCATTTCTGTGACGGGCGTGCCAGCATCGTGGTGGGCACGCATACCCATGTGCCCACGGGCGATGCGATGATCCTGCCGGGGGGCACCGCGTTTCAATCGGATGCGGGCATGTGTGGCGATTACAATTCGGTCATCGGCATGGATAAGGCCGAACCCTTGCGCCGTTTCATCACCGGCATGCCCAAAGCGCGCTTCACACCTGCCACGGGCGAGGCTACGCTGTCGGGGCTTTATGTCGAAACGGATGATCTGACCGGCAAAGCCACCCGCGTCGAAATGGTGCGCCAAGGCGGGCGATTGGCGCAGGCCGGGCCTGCGTGAAACATGCTTAACGCTTGCCCCGGGTGCGTCAGCGGGCGAAACTGTTCCCATGACTGATCTGATCCAACTGACTGAGCTGCAAGGGGCAATCCTGTCGATGGTGGTCGTCGGGGCGATGTTCCTGATGTTCCTGCGCGAAGTTTACCCGACCGAGGTCGTGGCGATGATCGGTGTGTCGGTGTTGTTGGTCACAGGGGTGCTGTCCTACGGGGATGCGATCCTGACGTTCTCGAACCCGGCCCCTTGGACGATTGCGGCGATGTTCATCATTGTCGGGGCGCTTGTGCGCACAGGGGCTTTGAACGAACTGACGCAATTCGTTGAACGGCGCGCGGCCACAAGCCCGGCGCAGGCTATCGGCGGATCGCTTGTCTTTGTGGCCTTCGCCAGCGCGATCATGAACAACACACCACTGGTGGTCGTGATGATCCCGGTTTTTGTGCAACTGTCGCGCACACTGGGAACATCGGCCTCTAAGCTGCTGATCCCGCTAAGTTATGCTGCGATTGTGGGCGGCACAATGACCTTGCTTGGGACCTCGACCAACCTGCTTGTCGACGGGGTGGCGCGGGCCAACGGGCTTGAGGCGTTTTCGATCCTCGAAATCTTCCCCGTTGGGATCGTCGTCGTCACATGGACGTTCCTCTACCTTTATTTCATGGCCCCACGGCTGTTGCCGGATCGGACAAGCATGGGGGCGATGTTGTCGGACCGTTCAAAAATGCGGTTCTTTACCGAAGTCGTTGTGCCGCCCGAAAGCAACCTGATCGGGCGGGATGTGACCGGTGTAAAACTGTTCCAACGCGACGGCGTGCGCCTTGTGGATGTGGTGCGGGGGGATGCATCGCTGCGGCGCAATCTAAAGGCGGTGACGCTTGAACGGGGCGACCGGGTGGTGCTGCGCACCGCGATGACCGAACTTTTGTCGCTGCAGGCCACGCCTGATTTGCGCCGGGTCGATCAGGTGTCATCGGTCGAAACCACCACTGTCGAAGTGCTGATCACCCCAAACTGCCGGATGGTCGGGCGACGGCTGGAAACGCTGCGGCTGCGGCGGCGCTATGCGGTCTATACGTTGGCGGTGCACCGGAGGGATACGAACATCGGCTCGCAGCTGGATGATGTTGTGGTCAAGGTTGGGGATACGCTGCTGCTGGAAGGATCACCTGATGACATCCAACGCTTGTCTGATGATATGAACCTTGGGGATATTTCGTTGCCGTCCGCACGGGCGTATCGGCGCAATCGGGCACCCATCGCCATTGGGGTGCTTTTGGCGGTTGTCGTTCTGGCCGCACTGAATGTGGCACCGATCTTGCTGCTTGCGATGGTCGGTGTGACGATTGTGCTGATGACAGGATGTATCGACGCGGATGAAGCGTTCTCCTACATCGACGGACGCTTGCTGGCGCTGATCTTTGCGATGCTTGGGGTCGGGGCGGCGTTGCAAACCTCGGGCGCGGTGGCGATCATTGCCGATGCAATTGCGCCGGTGATGCAGGTGCTGCCTGATTTCTTCGTGATCCTTGCGGTCTATTTGCTGTCCAGCTTCCTGACCGAACTGGTCAGCAACAACGCCGTGGCCGTTGTGATGACGCCCATCGCCATCGGGCTGGCCACAGCGCTTGGGGTCGATCCGCGCCCGCTTGTCGTGGCGGTGATGATCGCGGCAAGTGCGTCCTTTGCGACGCCCATTGGCTACCAGACCAATACACTGGTCTATGGGCCGGGGGGCTATAAGTTCGGGGATTTCCTGAAATTCGGCATCCCGCTGAACCTGTCGCTTGCACCGATCGTGTCCTTTGTGATCCCATTCGTCTGGCCGCTTTGATCCCTTGAAAGGCAGGGCGGCTTTGTCGTAGATACGCGCCAACACATGCATGCGAGGATACCACTATGGCCGGCCACTCCAAATGGGCAAATATTCAGCACCGCAAAGGGCGGCAGGATAAACTGCGCTCAAAGCTGTTTTCCAAACTTGCCAAGGAAATCACTGTGGCCGCCAAAATGGGCGACCCAGACCCCGATAAAAACCCGCGCCTGCGTCTGGCCGTGAAAGAAGCCAAGTCCAATTCTGTGCCCAAGGATGTGATTGATCGCGCAATCAAGAAATCCCAAGGCGGCGATGCCGAAAATTACGACGAAATCCGCTATGAAGGCTATGGGCCAAATGGCGTGGCGGTGATTGTCGAGGCGATGACCGACAACCGCAATCGCACCGCATCCACCGTGCGCTCGACCTTCTCCAAGAATGGCGGGAACCTTGGGGAAACCGGGTCGGTCGGGTTCATGTTCGACCGCAAAGGGCAGATCGTCTATCGGGCATCTGCGGGTGATGAAGATACGATCATGGAGCACGCGATTGAAGCCGGGGCCGAGGATGTGCAATCGGATGATGAGGCCCATGTCATCTTGTGTGCCGACACTGATCTGAATGAAGTGGCGACCGCACTTGAGGCGGCACTGGGCGAATCTGAGTCAACCAAGCTGATCTGGAAGCCGAACCTGACGACCGAGATTGATCTGGATGGGCTGACCAAGCTGATGAAGCTTTTGGACGTGCTTGAAGAAGATGACGACGTTCAAACGGTGACGACAAATTTTGAAGCCTCGGACGCGGTTATGGAAGCCTTCGCCAACACATAAGATTTTTCTGCGAAAAATCGCGCCCGCCTTGCCATCGCGGCACTTGGGTGACAGGTCTTGTGCATGGCTGACACACATGCACGCCCACTTGCGGGAATCTTCTGGATGGCGACCACGGGCGTGATGTTCGTGGCCGTCACGGCCGTTGTGAAACACATTGGCGACGCGGTTCCCGCTGCCCAAAGCGCCTTTCTGCGCTATGTGCTGGGGCTGGTGTTTTTGATCCCGATGATCCGGCCCATTCTGGCCGCACGCCTGACCCGGCGCCAGTTCAAACTTTTCGCCGTGCGCGGGCTGGCGCATACCCTCGCCGTAATCCTGTGGTTCTTCGCCATGGCCCGCATTCCCATCGCCGATGTGACCGCGATGAATTACCTTAGCCCTGTCTATGTCTCGATAGGTGCGGCCCTATTCCTTGGCGAACGCCTGCCACCGCGCCGCCTGGTCGCGGTGATCATGGCGCTAATTGGTGCTGTGATCATCCTGCGCCCCGGCCTGCGCGCGTTGGACACAGGGCATATCGCGATGCTTGGCACGGCAGTCATGTTCGCGCTGGGCTATTTGCTGGCCAAACAGCTTGCGGGCGAAGTGTCCCCCGCAGTCGTTGTCGGCATGCTATCGATTACCGTGACGATCTGCTTGGCACCCTTTGCCTATTCGGTTTGGGTGCCTGTATCGCTTGAAAACATCGGCTGGCTGTTCCTTGTGGCCTGTTTTGCGACCGCAGGGCATTACACGATGACGCTGGCTTTCGCTGCAGCACCTTTAACTGTGACCCAGCCCGTGACCTTCTTGCAATTGGTCTGGGCGGTGCTGCTGGGGGCCTTCGCCTTTGATGAGGCGATTGATATCTGGGTGATCATCGGCGGCGCGGTCATCATGGCCTCTGTCAGCTTTATCACATGGCGCGAAGCGCGGGCGCGCCGGGGCGTGACACCCGCGGTGCATGCGACGAAGGGGTGATTACGTCTGCGACGCCGCCTGCGGCGGGCGGGGCGCGCTAGGCTTTCGGTGTTCCGTTTTGCCTGCGTTCCGAGGCCTCCGGCGGCCATATTTTTATTCAAAAGAAACACGGGCTGATTTTTATTGATTGACGGATCAGTTAAAATAAGGAACGGCTAGTGGGGTGAAGGAGGCGCGCTATGCCCAAACTTGGAATGGAACCCATCCGCCGCACCGCCTTGGTCGAGGCCACGATTGCCGAGGTCGGCGCTGCCGGGTCTTTGGATGTGACCGTCAGCCGGATTGCCAAACGTGCGGGCATGTCCACGGCCTTGGCCCATCATTATTTTGGTGGGAAGGATCAGATCTTTCTGGCCGCCATGCGCCATATCCTGCGCGAATACGCTGAAGAGGTGCGCGCAGAACTTGCTTTGGCCCACGTCCCCGGCGCCCGCGCAGCCGCCATCGTGCGTGCAAGCTTTGCAACGTCTTGTTTTGCGCCCGCGACCGTATCGGCCTGGATGACCTTTTATGCCCAGGCCCAGACCAACCCGGACGCCTTGCGCCTTTTGCACATCTACCAACGCCGCTTGCAATCAAACCTGACCCACGCGCTGCGTCCCTTGTGCGATGATCCCGTTTCAGCGGCCCAGACGATGGCCGCTTTGATCGACGGGCTTTACATCCGCGCAGCCCTGACCGCGCCGGACGCAGACCCAGCAGGCCAAGCGCTTGCGCTGCTTGCAACACTGACCGAGGGACGGGCATGAGCAAGCCAAACATCCTGATCATCATGGTGGACCAGCTAAACGGCACCCTATTCCCCGACGGCCCTGCCGATTGGCTGCATGCCCCCAACCTCAAAGCGCTCGCCGCGCGCTCTACGCGGTTTCAGCAATGCTACACCGCCTCTCCGCTTTGCGCGCCGGGGCGGGCAAGTTTCATGACCGGGCAGCTTCCATCCCGCACCGGGGTCTATGACAACGCGGCTGAATTCGCCTCAAGCCTGCCGACCTATGCGCATCATCTGCGCCGCGCGGGCTATCAAACTTGCCTTTCGGGCAAGATGCATTTCGTAGGCCCCGACCAGTTGCACGGGTTCGAGGAACGCCTCACCACCGACATCTACCCGCCTGATTTCGGCTGGACCCCGGATTATCGCAAACCCGGTGAGCGGATTGACTGGTGGTATCATAACATGGGGTCGGTCACCGGGGCCGGGGTGGCCGAAATTACCAACCAGATAGAGTATGACGACGAGGTCGCCTATCACGCGACCCGCAAGCTTTATGATCTGTCGCGTGGGCACGATGACCGGCCGTGGTGCCTGACCGTCAGCTTCACGCACCCGCATGATCCGTATGTGGCGCGCAAGAAATACTGGGATTTGTACGAGGACTGCGACCACCTGCTGCCCACCGTTGGCCCGATCCCTTACGCCGAACAGGACGCGCACAGCCAGCGCATTTTGGATGCGAACGATCACGAAAACTACACGATCAGTGAAGAACAGATCAAACGCGCCCGCCGCGCCTATTTCGCCAATATCAGCTACATTGACGACAAGGTCGGAGAGCTGTTGCAAACGCTTGAGGACACCCGACAAGAGGCCACAATCCTTTTCGTCGCCGACCACGGCGATATGCTGGGCGAACGGGGGCTTTGGTATAAAATGTCCTTCTTCGACGGGTCAGCCCGCGTGCCGATGATGATCGCATCGCCTGATATGACGCCGGGGCCGATCACAACGCCCGTCAGCAACATCGATGTTTGCCCCACGCTTTGCGATCTGGCGGGCATCGACATGTCCGAAGTCATGCCATGGACGCAAGGCGAAAGCGTCAAACCACTGGGGCAGGGCGGCACGCGCGACACACCCGTGGCGATGGAATACGCAGCCGAAGGCTCATATGCCCCGCTCGTCTCGCTGCGCTATGGCAAGTGGAAGTTCAACATGTGCAGCCTTGATCCCGACCAGCTGTTTGACATGGAGGCCGACCCGCATGAGCTGACCAACCTTGCCGAACACCCCGCCCACCAAGGCACGCGCAACACAATCAAAGCCAAGGCCCAAGCGCGCTGGGACCTTGCCGCCTTTGACGCTGACGTGCGCCATTCCCAAGCCGGGCGCTGGGTGGTCTATGAATCCTTACGCAACGGGGCCTACTTCCCATGGGATTTTCAGCCGCTGCAAAAAGCATCCGAACGCTACATGCGCAATCACATGGACCTCAACGTACTTGAGGAAAACCAACGTTTCCCCCGAGGCGAATAACCCCTCTCTCGCCTTGTTCTAAATACGCCCGCCGGAGGCTCTGCACCATGCAAACCCAACCCACCGCCAGCCACTTCATTGACGGCCAATATATTGAAGACACGCATGGAGCCGCGCTTGACGTGATCTACCCCTACACCGGAGAGGTGATCGCCAAACTTCATGCCGCGACGCCCGCAATCGTGGAACAGGCACTGGCCTCGGCCAAGCGCGCCCAGAAAGAATGGGCGGCAATGACAGGCACCGAACGGGGGCGCATCCTGCGCCGGGCGGCTGACATCATGCGGGAACGCAACCACGATCTGTCTGTGCTGGAAACCTTTGATACGGGTAAGCCGTTTCAGGAAACCTCCGTCGCCGACGCCACATCCGGGGCTGATGCGCTGGAATATTTCGGCGGGCTTGCGGGGGCGATGACAGGCGAACACATCCCGCTTGCGGGTGGTGATTTCGTTTACACAAGGCGCGAACCTTTAGGCGTGTGTGTTGGTATCGGGGCTTGGAATTACCCCACGCAAATCGCCTGCTGGAAGGGGGCACCGGCACTGGCCTGCGGCAATGCGATGGTGTTCAAACCCTCGGAAACCACCCCACTCTCGGCCCTTAAAGTCGCTGAAATCCTGCACGAGGCCGGGCTGCCTGCCGGGGTCTACAATGTGATCCAGGGCTTTGGGGATGTGGGCGCATCGCTGATCACCGACCCGCGCGTCGCCAAGGTCTCGCTCACTGGGTCTGTGCCAACCGGGCGCAAAGTTTACGCAGCTGCCGCCGAAAACATCCGGCACGTCACTATGGAACTTGGGGGCAAATCGCCCATTGTCATCTTCGACGATGCGGACATTGATAACGCCGTGTCCGGCGCGATCCTTGGGAACTTTTATTCCACCGGGCAGGTCTGTTCGAACGGCACGCGGGTCTTTGTGCAAAAGGGGATCAAAGAGGCGTTCCTTGCGCGCATGAACGAACGTCTGCAAGGGGTCATCATGGGTGACCCACAGGATCCGGCCACGAATTTCGGACCCATGGTGTCCGAAAAACAGCGCGAAATCGTGCAGGGCTATATCAAGAAAGGCATCGCCGAAGGTGCCCGATTGACTGCGGGCGGGAACACGCCGAAGCGTGATGGATATTTCATTGAACCGACCGTCTTCGCTGACGTCACCGACGACATGACCATCGCGCGCGAAGAAATCTTCGGCCCCGTCATGTGCGTGCTGGACTTTGACACCGAAGAAGAAGCGCTGCGCCGCGCCAACGCCACCGACTTCGGCCTCGCTGCCTCCGTCTTCACCCGTGACCTGACCCGCGCGCACCGCATGGCGGCAGGGTTTGAGGCAGGGACCTGCTACATCAACACCCACAACCTTGCGCCGGTCGAGGCCCCATTCGGCGGCTCAAAACGCTCGGGCGTGGGGCGTGAAAATTCGAAACTGGCGATTGAGCACTATTCAGAAATGAAAGGCGTCTACGTCGCCATGAACGACGTCGAGGCGCCTTTCTGATGCAAGCCGACTACGTCATCATCGGGGCTGGCAGCGCGGGTTGCGCGCTGGCCTATCGACTGGCGGAGGCAGGCCAAGACGTGTTGGTCATTGAGTACGGGGGATCAGACGCAGGCCCGCTGATCCAAATGCCCGCCGCATTGTCCTACCCGATGAACATGGCGATGTACGACTGGGGGCTGCAGACCGAACCCGAACCGCATTTGAACGGGCGGCGGCTGGTGACGCCGCGCGGCAAAGTGATCGGCGGATCATCCTCAATCAACGGGATGATCTATGTGCGCGGGCATGCGCTGGATTATGACCATTGGGCGGAAACTGGGGCGCAGGGGTGGGCCTATGCCGACGTGCTGCCCTATTTCAAACGCATGGAAAACTGGCACGACGGTGGGCATGGAGGAGATCCCGCATGGCGCGGCAACAACGGGCCGCTGCATGTCACACGCGGCCCGCGCAAAAACCCGCTGACACGCGCCTTTGTAGAGGCAGGCAAGCAAGCAGGCTACTACGTCACAGATGACTACAACGGCGCGCAACAAGAAGGGTTCGGTCCCTTCGATGCGACCATCTGGAAAGGGCGGCGCTGGTCTGCGGCAAATGCGTACCTGCGCCCCGCACTCAAGCGCGACAACTGCCGCCTGATCCGCGCGCTTGCGCGCAAAGTGGTGATCAAAGACGGACGTGCCACTGGGGTCGAAGTTGACATGAACGGCACCCGCCAAGTCATTGATGCAAATGCCGAAGTTATCGTTGCTGCATCCTCGATCAACTCCCCGAAAATTCTGATGCATTCGGGCATCGGCCCTGCCGAGCACCTTTTCAAACATGGCATCAATGTCATCGCCGACCGCCCCGGCGTCGGGAAAAACCTGCAAGATCACCTCGAACTTTACATCCAGCAGGCCGCCATCCGGCCCGTATCGCTGTTCAAATACTGGACGCTGCTTTGGAAAAGTCGGATCGGGCTGGAATGGCTCATCCGCAAAACGGGCCTTGGAACGTCAAATCAGTTCGAAAGCGCGGGGTTTATCCGCTCGAAGGTCGGGGTGCAATATCCTGATATTCAATACCATTTTCTACCCATCGCCGTGCGCTATGACGGCAAGGTCGCCGCCGAAGGGCATGGCTATCAAGTGCACGTCGGGCCGATGCGATCCGCCTCACGGGGCCACGTCACCCTGCGTTCAAACGATCCAACTGCGCCGCCCAAAATCCAGTTCAACTACATGTCCGACCCCGCCGACTGGAAAGACTTCCGCACCTGCATCCGCCTCACCCGCGAAATTTTCGCGCAAGAGGCATTCGCACCCTATCGCGGCCACGAAATCCAACCGGGCGATGCAGCGCAATCGGACGAAGCGCTGGACGATTTCATCCGCGACCACGTTGAAAGCGCCTATCACCCCTGCGGCACCTGCAAGATGGGGGCGGCAGATGATCCAATGGCGGTCGTGGACCCTGATCTGAAGGTGATCGGTGTCGAAGGATTGCGCGTCGCTGATAGCTCAATCTTCCCACGCATCACCAACGGGAACCTGAACGCACCTTCGATCATGACGGGTGAGAAGGCGGCAGATCACATCCTTGGCCAGCGGCTTGCGGCGGCAAACGCCGAACCCTGGATTCACCCCAACTGGGAGACCACGCAGCGTTAAGAACTGGTTAACCATTCTTAACAAAGCCGCCCGCATGCCTTAGTCTTGTCGCAGCAAACGACAAAGAACAGACATGCGTTTTCTGACCCTGATCCTTTGCCTTTTCGCAGGCACCGCCAGCGCCGACATCACCGGCACAATCCGCGTCGTTGACGGGGATACCTTTGCCATCGGCGATGCGCGCATCCGGCTGTTCGGCATCGACGCGCCCGAAAACGGGCAGCCCTGCGCAGATGCACAGGGGCGTACATTTGACTGCGGCGACTGGGTCACAACCCAAGTCGCAGCGCGCTATCAAGGGCAGCGTGGGACCTGCGCAGAGATCGAAAAAGACCGCTACAACCGGTCTGTCGCGACTTGTACCGTGGCCGGCGAAGATGTGGGCACGTGGATCGTCAGCGAAGGGTTTGCCTGGGCTTTCACAAGATATTCAGACGCTTACAGCTTGGATGAAAAATCCGCCGCCGTTGCCCTGCGCGGGATCTGGGCGTTCGATATCGAAAACCCAGCCACATTCCGCGCCATTGAAGCAGCCGCGCCCGCACCCACCGGATCTTGCGTGATAAAAGGAAACATCTCGGGCAGCGGGCACATCTACCACTTGCCCCACAACCGCGACTATGGGCGCACGCGGATCAATGAGGGCAAAGGCGAACGCTGGTTCTGCACGGAAGAAGAGGCACAATCAGCTGGCTGGCGCGCCGCGCGAAACTAGCCCTCAACCTCGGCCTGAAACTTCTCAAAAAACTGGTCTGCCATCTTGCGGGCAAAGCCGCCGACGATGCGATTGCCAAGCTGGGCAAGTTTTCCGCCGACCTTCGCATTGGCCACATAGGTTAACTCAGTCCCGCCATCGACGTCCTTCAACGTCACATCGGCATGGCCTTTTGCAAAGCCTGCCACACCACCTTTGCCTTCGCCGACGATGCGATAGCTGACGTTCTCGACAACATCTTCAAGCGTTACGGCCCCCTTGAAGGTCGCCGAAACTGGGCCGACCTTTTGCTTGACGGTTGCCGAAAAGCCCTCGGCGGGGGAACCTTCAAGTTCCTGACAGCCCGGAATACAGGCCTGCAATGTCGCGGCGTCGTTCAGCTTTGCCCACACCGTCGCGCGGTCGGCAGCAATCACTCGTGTGCCATCAAGATCCATACCGATATCCCTCCCTCAGTCCGCGCATATTGCGCCCGAACACAAACACTTTCAAGCGACTTGATAGGGCAGAACCCCACGCACGTTCGGGTCTACCTGCAACTGCCGTTCCAAAGGCGGCACCGCGCGTTGGTGGCACTGCTGACGTTCGCAAATGCGACAGGAAATCCCAATCGGTTCAAAGGCTTGCGCGGTGCTGATCTGCATGTGATCGGCGTAGACCAACGTCCCCGCATGCTTCACCTCGCACCCCAAACCAATCGCATAACGCCGCGTCGGGGTGTTAAACGCACCGCCTGATTTGCTGACATCGCGCGCAAGGCAGAAATAGCGCACCCCATCAGGTGTCTCGGCCAATTGGCGCAAAAACTGACCCGGCGTTTCAAAGGCACGATGCACGTTCCAAAGCGGACAGGCCCCGCCGTAGCGGGCAAACTGCAGCGTCGTGGCCGAATGGCGCTTGGTGATCGTCCCCGCCTGATCCACGCGCACAAAAAAGAACGGCACGCCCTTCGCGCCGGGGCGCTGCAACGTGGAAAGCCGATGCGCAACCTGTTCAAGCGATGCGCCAAAGCGCGCGGCAAGCACTTCCAGATCATGGCGCGCCTCTTGGGCCGCCTCCAAAAACGCGCCATAGGGCATCAGGGCCGCCCCTGCGAAGTAATTCGCAAGGCCGACCTTCGCGATACTGCGCGCGGCGGGCGAACTAAAGCGCGCCAGATCCAGCGTTGCTTCAATCAGCGGTTCCTGCGCAATCAAAGCCACCTGCAGCAACATCTGAAAACTGCGCGTTGCGGGGGCTGCATGTTTGGACAAGGACAAGCAGCGCGTCGTCGGATCATAGCGGCGCAAATCCCCGGCATCATGCAAGGTCACACTGACCTTGTGGGCGGCCAGCGCCTTTTGCGCAGTTGCGGCAATCTCGCCTTGGCCTGCAAACCGCTCTGCCGCGCGGTCCACCGCATCAATGTAATTGTCGCAATAGTGAAAGAAGTCGCGCACCTCTTCCCAAGGGGAAGGCTGCAATCGCGCATCCTCGCGCCCCAATGCTTCGTCCAAGGATGCAAGGCGTTCATGGGTCTGGCGGTAGGCGGCATGCAGGTCCAGAAAGGCCCGCGCCAAAGTTGGGGCATTTGCTGCGGCAAGTCGCAAATCTGCAAGCGTCGGGGTGGGCGATGCAAACACGGGATCGGCCAACGCCTCGCGCATATCGCTAAGAAGGCGGGCCTCATCGCCTGATTGCAGCTCGGTCAGGTCAAAGCCAAACTCAGACGTCAGGCCCAACATCACCCCTGTGGACAGGGGGCGATTGTTGTTTTCCATCTGGTTGAGATAGGGCAGGGACACGCCCAAGGCGGTCGCCAATTCTTTTTGGGTCAGCGCCAGTCGGGCGCGCAATTCGCGCAGCTTTGCGCCTGCATAAAGTTTTTGTCCAGCCATCTTTGCAAACTGCACGGCGCAGCTTTGCAAATCAAGCGGCGATCACGCGGCCCCGCCAAATTACAAACAGAATGCACAGAACCGCCAGGCATGAGGTGACAAACATAATCCACTGCAAGGGCAAAGTGCCGGTCTCAAGCGTCAGCAAGCTGCCCGAAAATTGCGACAACGCAGCGCCCCCCCCCGATCATCAACGCGCCGCCCAAGCCGCTGGCGGTGCCGGCCAGATGCGGGCGGACTGACAGCAGGCCGGCGGTGGCATTTGGCATCATCAACCCATTGCCAAGGCCCAGAAACAGGCAGAACCCAAAGAACAGCCATGCCGACTGGAACCCGGCCAAGCCAATCAAAAGCGACGCGCCAAGCCCCGCGCTGGTCAGCATCATCCCGCTCAAGGCCATCGCATTCACGCCAAAGCGCACCGCATACCGCCCTGAAAAGAAGTTTCCGATCGCATAGCCAATCGCCGGTGCCCCGATGGCAAAGCCACTGGCCAGCGGTGACATGTTGAACACGCCTTCGGCGATGAAAGACGCGCCGCCAAGGAAGGCAAAGAACGCACCCGACCCAAAGGCCATGCACAAGGAATAGCCCCAAAACCGGGGAGAGGCGAAAAGGGCCGGATAGCCGCGCACCTGTGCGCGAAACCCAAGGCCTCCGCCGCGCACTGTTTCGCCCTGATCAAAAATGCACAGGGTCATGACGGCCACGCCCACAAGGGCCAGAAACACAAACGTCGCCTGCCAGCCGAACAGTTGATCCAGCAGCCCCCCAATCGCAGGCCCCACCATCGGCACTAAAGCCATGCCCATCGTGACATAGCCAATCATCGACGCAGCCTGATCCTGTGGCACCATATCGCGCACAATCGCGCGGCTAAGGGCCATGCCTGACGCAACAGCGGCCTGTAGAATGCGGAAGACCAGAAAGGCCTCAATGCTTTGGGCCAAAAGCGCGCCAATGGTCGCAAGCACAAAGATCGCAAGGGCCCCGATCATCACTTTCCGCCGCCCGATTTTGTCGGACAGCGGACCAATGAAAATCTGAATGACGGCCGTGGCGGCAAGATAGCCCGACACCGACAGCTGCATCGTCGCATAAGACGTGTCGAAATCCGTCGCCATCTTGTTCAGAGAGGGCAAAAAGATCGACATATTCATTGCCGAAATCCCGGCGATCAGGATCAGCGTGATGATATGCGGTGGGGTGGCGCGATCAAGAAAGCGCACAATCGGGGCGGTTGTCATAGACCGGACCTAATGCGCAGAGGGGGGCAAGTCCATCTTTGGCGTGCAAGGCTAGGTTTGCAAACCCATGCTGGGCGCGCGTCAAGACTTTGCAAAACAGCGCTTTCACCCAAGGCCCTGCCTCTGATAAACGAAGATAACAGGATCAGAGGGCACATCATGAAAGATATTCTCGCAGAACTGGCAGGCCGGCGCGACGTGGCGCGCATGGGGGGCGGTGCCAGACGGATCGCCGCACAGCACGCCAAGGGCAAACTGACCGCGCGCGAACGCATTGATCTGCTGCTTGATGCGGATAGTTTCGAAGAATTCGACATGTTCGTGGCCCATCGCTGCACTGATTTTGGGATGGAACAAGACCGGCCCCCCGGCGACGGTGTCGTCACTGGCTGGGGGACGATTAATGGGCGCATGGTCTATGTTTTCTCTCAGGATTTTACAGTTTTTGGCGGGTCCTTGTCGGAAACCCACGCCCAGAAGATCTGTAAAATCATGGACATGGCGGTGCAGAACGGGGCACCCGTGATTGGGATCAACGATTCAGGTGGGGCGCGCATTCAGGAAGGCGTCGCCTCGCTTGCGGGCTATGCCGAAGTGTTCCAGCGCAATATCAAAGCCTCGGGTGTTGTGCCCCAGATCAGCGTGATCATGGGGCCATGCGCGGGCGGGGCGGTCTATAGCCCTGCGATGACCGATTTTATCTTCATGGTCAAAGACACATCCTACATGTTCGTCACCGGGCCGGACGTTGTGAAAACAGTGACCAATGAAGTGGTGACAGCCGAAGAACTTGGCGGGGCGTCCACGCACACGCGCAAATCATCCGTGGCCGATGGGGCCTTTGAAAACGATGTCGAAGCCCTTTCAGAGGTGCGCCGCTTGGTCGATTTCCTGCCGCTGAACAATCGCGAAAAGCCCCCAACGCGGCCCTTTTTCGATGACGTGAACCGGACCGAGGCAAGCCTTGATACGCTGATCCCCGATAATGCAAACACGCCCTACGACATGAAAGAGCTGATCACAAAGCTTGCCGATGAAGGCGATTTTTTCGAAATTCAGGAAGATTTTGCCAAGAATATCCTGACAGGCTTCGTGCGGCTTGAGGGGCAAACCGTTGGGGTGGTGGCGAACCAGCCGATGGTTCTGGCCGGGTGTCTGGACATTGACAGTTCGCGCAAAGCCGCGCGGTTCGTGCGCTTTTGTGATGCGTTTGAAATCCCGCTTCTTACGCTGGTCGATGTGCCGGGCTTCCTGCCGGGTACAGGTCAGGAATACGGTGGGGTAATCAAACACGGGGCCAAACTGCTTTTTGCTTACGGGCAGGCAACCGTGCCGATGGTGACGGTGATCACGCGCAAGGCGTATGGTGGCGCGTATGACGTCATGGCCTCAAAACACCTTGAGGCCGATTTCAACTACGCATGGCCCACAGCCGAAATCGCGGTGATGGGCGCGAAAGGCGCGACAGAAATCATCCACCGCGCCGATCTGAACGACCCTGAGAAACTCGCAGCGCACACCGCCGAATACGAAGAACGCTTTGCCAATCCCTTCGTGGCCGCAGAAAAAGGGTTCATCGACGAAGTGATCATGCCCCAGTCCACCCGCAAACGGGTTTGCCGGGCGTTTGCAAGCTTGCGGGGCAAGCAACAAACGATGCCGTGGAAAAAGCACGACAATATTCCGCTATGAAGAAAACCCTTCTCATCATCGGCACAATCGTTGTGCTGGCCGTCGGCGTCTTTGGCTATTGGGTCTATGACGTGATCCAGAACGGGGTGCGCGATTATACGATTGCAGGCGAAACCGTGGCCTTGGCGGGGTTTGACAGCGAACGCACGACCGCGGGGCCCAACACCTTCACGGCCACTTTCACCGAACGGCTGATGCCCTTCACGGTCGCAAACTTCCCCTTTGATGCGGCCTGCACGGTTTTAGCCAATGAGGGCGACGCAACCTACGATGTCATCACAATCATCGCCACAGGCGAAGGGGGCGAGGCCATGCAAAGCTACACAGTGGCGGATCGCACCTGCACAAAGGTGGCCAAATGATGCGCAGCTTCATCGCATTTCTTGCCCTGACCGCGCCTGCCTGCGCGCAGGAACTTTTGGCGCCATCGGGGCTGAAGATGAACCTTTATGAGGTGATCTTGGAAGAAGACATCGCGCTTGTGCGGTTCCGCTTTGAGGTGCCTGAGATCGCGGGAAACGCGCTGCCCTTTGCTGAGGTGGCGGATGATATGCAGGCGATCTGCGATCAATCCTTGCTGCCCGGACTAAAGCAATCGGGGTGGCAGGACGGGCAGATCATTATGCAACTTTCCGCCCAACAGGTGGAATTCGGGGCGACGGTTCCCGAGATTACCCAGTATTTTCAACCCTTCACCATCGGGACCGACACCTGCATCTGGGAGGATTTCTAATGCACCCGCTACATCTAGAGGCCCTGCAAAGCTTTGATGCAAGCGCGGCACAACCTGTCAAAAATATGGCAGGCGCGTATGTCGTGGGGGGCGAAACTGCTATGCTTTCCCCTATCGCATCAACGTATGCGTCGGGCACACACGGATATAGACGGCACAAATGCTGCGCGTCCGTGAAAGGTAAAGGCAGGTTACTATGGCAAATGGCATCAAGCTATTCGTGGTTGCAGCATTCATGGCGATTGTCGCCATCAGCGGCAGTCAGGGGCAGGCGCAAAACATCCATCCCTTGGCAATTCCAGCCGAAGGATACGCCTACTAAAACAAGCGGGATGGCGCGATGATCAAACATCGCGGTTTCCCCGGACGGCTTGCAGGCACAGACTTTCAGTTTGTGATCCGGCGGGCGCATAAAGACGGCGCAACACGGCTGACCAGCCGAACGCGCTATCCTGATCGCAAACCGGCTGATAAACGGGCGGATGCGGGGTTTATGAAGGCCCTGTGGGATTACTTCGGCGACCAACCCTTTGAACGCGGAAATCTGGACGCCGGACGGCTGTCATGGCTTTTCGAACAAGAAGTGGTGGCAGCAGAAGATCCTTTTGATCCAGAATCTTACGATGCATTGCTGCAAATCGACGTCGGGCGGGCGCGACTTAGTTTTCCTGAGGTGTTTGGGGCATGAATGTGGCGATTTTCAGCCAGATCGTGCCGAGCGGGGCGGGATATAAGCGGGAATTCGCTCAGTTAGCGCTGCGCGTGCACAAAGTCTTTCGCGACTCAAAAGCGGCATGCAATCTGAACCTACCAACCGACGGTTCCAGCAAGCTTCCGGTTGTGTTTTGTCAACACCGTTACCCTTCCCCATGCCGGTCTGTTCCTACCCAGAACAGACCGGCATATCCACGTTTGGGGGGTATTCCACACTTGGCGGCAAACCGCTGGATGTGGTTTGATCTGCTTGATTTGGCAGCGTATTTCGTCAATCTCATGCCCAGAAACACAAAACAAAAAGGCAAAATTACATGCTTAAGAAAACTTGGATTATCGCAGCAGCAGCGACCTTCGGCCTTGCGGGCTGCCTTGAATCAGACAGCGAACGCGCGCTTGTGGGGGCCGGGATCGGCTGCGTCGCAGGCGAAACAATCGGCAACGACAACTGCGTTGAAGGCGCGCTTGCGGGCGGTCTTGTTGGCGCGCTTTCGCGGGACGTCACTGGCCGCTAACGCCACCCAACACTTGCACAATTCCAAACGCCGCCGGGGGGCATCCCCGGCGGCGTTTTCTGTTTGAAGGGCAAAAGCACATGTTCAAGAAAATTCTGATTGCAAACCGGGGTGAAATCGCCTGCCGCGTGATCAAAACCGCCAAGAAAATGGGCATCCAGACGGTGGCGATCTATTCGGACGCCGATCGCAACGCCCTGCATGTGAAAATGGCCGATGAAGCGGTCCACATCGGCCCGGCCCCTGCCAATCAGTCCTACATCGTGATCGACAAGGTCATGGATGCAATCAAACAAACCGGGGCCGAGGCGGTGCATCCAGGCTATGGCTTCCTGTCCGAGAACGCCAAATTCGCCGAAGCGCTTGAAGCTGCTGGCGTCGCCTTCATCGGCCCGCCCAAAGGCGCGATTGAGGCGATGGGCGACAAGATCACCTCAAAGAAACTGGCCCAAGAAGCCAACGTGTCCACCGTGCCCGGCTACATGGGTCTGATCGCGGACGCGGAAGAGGCGGTGAAAATCTCGAACGAAGTTGGCTATCCGGTGATGATCAAAGCCTCTGCCGGGGGCGGCGGCAAGGGGATGCGCATCGCATGGAACGATGACGAGGCCCGCGAAGGGTTCCAATCTTCAAAGAACGAAGCCGCGAACTCTTTTGGCGACGACCGGATCTTCATCGAAAAATTTGTCACCCAACCCCGGCACATCGAAATTCAGGTGCTTTGCGACAGCCACGGCAACGCGGTTTATTTGCACGAACGCGAATGTTCGATCCAACGGCGTAACCAAAAAGTCATCGAAGAGGCCCCAAGCCCGTTCTTGGATGAGGCCACCCGCGCCGCCATGGGCGCACAATCTGTCGCGCTGGCCCAAGCGGTGGGATACACGTCCGCAGGCACCGTCGAATTTATCGTCGACGGGGATCGCAACTTCTACTTCCTCGAAATGAACACGCGCCTGCAAGTGGAACACCCGGTGACCGAGCTGATCACAGGCGTCGATCTGGTCGAACAAATGATCCGTGTCGCGGCAGGCGAGGCGCTTCCAATGAAGCAGGAAGATCTCAAAATCAACGGCTGGGCGATGGAATCCCGACTATATGCCGAAGACCCATACCGCGGTTTCCTGCCCTCCATTGGGCGGCTGACGCGCTATCGCCCCCCTGCGGAAATGGCGAATGAAAACAAAGCCGTGCGCAATGACACCGGCGTCTTTGAAGGCGGCGAAATCAGCATGTACTACGACCCGATGATCGCCAAGCTTTGCACATGGGCACCCGACCGGGCCACGGCGATTGAAGAAATGCGCCTCGCCCTTGATACGTTCGAAGTCGAAGGGATTGGGCACAATATCCCCTTCCTCGCGGCGGTCTATGACCACGAAAAATTCACCTCTGGCAACATGACAACAGCCTTCATCGAGGAAGAATTTCCCGAAGGCTTTGACGGCGTGACCCTGCCAGAAGACACGCGCCACCGGATCGCCGCGGCCATAGCCGCCATGCACCGGGTTGCAGAAATTCGGCGCAGCCGCATTTCCGGGCGGATGGGCAACCACGAACGCCACGTCGGGGCCGAGTGGGTCGTGACCATCCAAGGCGAAACCTACCCGCTGACGATTGCGGCCGACAAAGATGGGGCGACGGTCGCACTTGGGGATGATGACACCTTTCGGGTCGAAAGCGACTGGACCCCGGGCCAACCGCTCGCGCGGCTGGTGGTGGATGGAACGCCATTGGTGCTGAAAGTCGGGAAAATCCCCTGCGGTTTCCGGGTGCGGTATCGCGGGGCTGACCTCAAGGTGCATGTGCGCACGCCTCGTCAGGCAGAACTGGCCGCATTGATGCCGGTAAAGGAAGCGCCTGACACCTCTAAACTCCTGCTCTGCCCGATGCCCGGCCTTATCGTGAATGTTGCCGTGAACGAAGGGGACGAAGTGCAGGAAGGCCAAGCGCTGTGCACGGTCGAGGCGATGAAAATGGAAAATATCCTACGCGCCGAACGCAAAGGGGTGGTGACCAAAATCAACGCCGGGGCAGGGGACAGTCTGGCGGTGGATGATGTGATCATGGAGTTTGGGTAGGATGGCACGAATTGGGTGGCTTGTCTTTTGTGCATTTGCAGTCGGGGCGCTTGTCTACTTTGGTACAACTTTTGTTCCCCTAGAAAAAGATCCGCGCACAAGGACAGCGCTGATTGCCGGGCTTGTGATCATCTCAAGCTGGTTCATGACCTTTTTCTTCCGAGAGGTAAGCCAGTTGATCGACGCGCGTATGCGCAGCAAAGCCGCTCAAATGGCCCTAAGCGCTGAGATTTATGATTTTGGCCAAACGCTTAAAGTCGAAGATCAGAACGAGATCGAGGCGGCGCTTAAAAGAGAGTTTGAAAAGGGTGGGGACTTTCAACCATTCATTTTTTCGGTGAGCGAGCCGCGCATGTTTGACGTCGTCTCTGATGACATGCGTTACTTGTCTCGGAGTGCAACAGACTTTGTCGTTCAGTTCTATCGCACCGTTGATGATTTGCGGTCGCTGGTCGATGATTTGAAGGTAAAGGAGTTCCGCAATATCCCCGCAGAAAAGCGCCTTCTCGCACATCTGGATATGGTCGAGATGCGTATTTTAGCGTGTACGCTGGCTGATCTAGCTGTCGATGAATTGGAGGCAGATATTCTTGGGACATCTGGCAGGGCATGGAAGTCAGTTACGAATGCGCTTTGGAGGACTGCTGCGGATGAAGAGGAATAGTCAACTGGAGCAACAAAAGAAAAGGGCCCCAACGGGCCCTATCAACTTAGTAAAATACGCGCGGTCCACGGCGACCTGGAACAGGTTTGGGACGACTTCGCTTCAGTTTTATCATTTGCTCACCTCTGGCTGCTTTGCCTCTAAATTATCCGGGAAGGCCCGTAAAGTTGTCAAGCTTTATGTAGAGAACACATTGTTTACTAACGGCAAAGCCCTAAGGTTCTCTTGCGAAACTGACAGATTGTTGAAATCGTCGTCAGAAAAAAAGAAGCAATGCCGAATTACTATTAATATAGGTCAATATTACTGTCCTGTCAAGTTGTCAGGCGGAATATAGTATGTTTGCACAGCACCGCATTAAGCGTGACTTCATTAAATCAAAGGCACTTCCTCACCGCCAACTGGGGCGGGTGGGCGTTGGGCGCATGGGTCTGCAAACATCAATGCTCTCCTGCTCGCGTTTCTCGCACAGCTCATGTACACAATCAGCCCCAAATTTCAATGGTTTCGCTTACTGGCGCGCACTTCGCCGCTCTTCAATCTCTTGCTGGCGCATCGGCATTTTATCAATCGTGCGGGAAATTTCGCGCACGTTCCAGGGCCTTGGTTTGCGCTGTTTGATCTGGCCATCCTTGCCGATCAGCACAAACATGAACGCGCGCGGGCGCAGTTGCAGACGTACATCGGTGCGGGCCGCGGGGTCTGTATCAGCAATGATGATCACATCCCGTTCGGCCAGATCATCGGCATTCTGGGCCAAAAGCTCCATCTGGCGCTGGAAGGCCGGGTCTTCGGGGGTTTGGGCAAACACGACGATGGGACGCGCGACCCATTGCAAGGCATCCAAATCCACCTCGGCGGCGTCAAACACTTGGGTTGGGTCCGCTTTCCAGCGGGTCATGATGTCATCTTGGGCAGCAGCAAACATGGGTATCAGCAGCAGCGAAAGGGTCAGAAATACTGTCTTCATGATCTCTCATATAGGGCGTTTGGTTGGGAAACCTAAGGCCCATTGCCATAATTTCCAAAGCAAATTCAGGGTTAACGCAATAGTGACGGGGGCCCGGCTATGTTCAGCTTGATCAAAGCAATATGGCAAAGGGGTTTGCGCGCGATGGACATTATTCTGCACCTCGGGGCGCATCGCTGCGCGACGACGACATTTCAGGCCTATCTTGACCAAAACCGTGCACGGCTTGGCGGCTACGGGGTTGCTGTCTGGACACCGCAGGTCACGCGCAATGGGCTGTTTGACGGCGTGATCTGCCCACCGGGCGAAGACTCGCGCCACCACATCGCGCGGATCAGGGATGCGCAACACCAACTGGATGCCAGCCAACTGATCGTATCTGAAGAAAACATGATCGGGGCCCCGCGCAATAACCTTAAACACACAAGCCTCTACCCCGAACTGACCCCAAGACTGCAACGCTTTGCCGAGGCCTTTCAGGGCCGCGTTGCGCGCCTTGGCCTCGCAATCCGATCCTACGAAAGCTATTGGACCTCGGCGTTGTCTTTCGCCGCACTTCGCGGCGAACCCTTGCCGGATGCGGCGCAACGGGCCGCCCTTGCGCGTCAGCCGCGCACATGGACGGACATGGTGCAGGATATCCGCGCGATGTTCCCCCACGTCCCACTGCATGTCTGGACGTTTGAAGCCTTCGCGGGTCGACCACGGCGGCAATTCAACATGCTCAGCGGCAGGTCAGAGATTTCGCACACGCTGGATCACAAGGTGAACTGGAAAAACACCAGCTGCAATCTGGGGCAAATGCGCCGCCGCTTGCGCAGCCAAGGACGGCTGGGCGAGGTCGCCATGCTGCCTAGATCAGGCAAATGGCAGCCCTTCAATCAGCTGGAAAAACAATATCTTGCCATGCGCTACGCCGATGACCTGCGCACCTTTCGCAGCGGGTCTGACCCAATGATCACATTCACAGAAAACGCCGCCATCAAAGTGCAGCGACGCCAAAATATGCAGGCTCTGCCTGCCACTGACACCGGAGAGTATCATGACCGACACGCAAAAATGGGCTGAGATCGCTGCCAAGGAACTGCGCGGCAAGCCGCTGGATGACCTCACTTGGCACACACTCGAAGGCATCCCGGTCAAACCGCTTTACACAAGCGACGATACCGCAGACCTGCCGCATATTGGCGGTATCCCCGGTCAAGCCCCCTACACACGCGGCGTCAAAGCCACGATGTACGCCGGGCGCCCCTGGACCATCCGGCAATATGCCGGGTTTTCCACGGCCGAAGAATCCAACGCCTTCTACCGCAAAGCCCTTGCCGCCGGGCAACAGGGCGTGTCGGTCGCTTTCGATCTGGCGACACACCGGGGCTATGACAGCGACCACCCCCGGGTCGAGGGGGACGTGGGCAAGGCCGGGGTCGCCATCGACTCGGTCGAAGATATGAAGATTCTTTTCGACGGAATTCCTTTAGATAAGGTGTCTGTTTCCATGACAATGAATGGGGCTGTCATTCCGATCCTCGCTAATTTCATCGTCACCGGGGAAGAGCAGGGACACGATAAATCCGTTCTTGCAGGCACCATCCAAAACGACATCCTCAAAGAATTCATGGTGCGCAACACCTACGTCTACCCGCCTGAACCCAGCATGCGGATCATCGCCGATATCATCGGCTATACCTCTGAAAGCATGCCGAAATTCAACTCGATCTCGATCTCTGGCTACCACATGCAAGAGGCCGGGGCGAACCTTGTGCAAGAACTGGCCTTCACCATCGCAGACGGGCGCGAATACGTGCGCACGGCCATCGCGGCAGGCATGGACGTAGACGCCTTTGCCCCGCGCCTGTCGTTCTTTTTCGCCATCGGCATGAACTTCTTTATGGAGGCCGCCAAGCTGCGCGCCGCCCGCTTCCTGTGGCACCGCATCATGA
>CAYPVL010000017.1:0-40701 GCA_964414165.1 uncultured Cognatiyoonia sp. | reverse complement strand
GGCCAAACCCCCAAAGCCGACCTTGGCGCATCCGCAGCGAAAGGGCGCCTTGTCCACACAGCAGACCTCATACCTCTTCACCGAAACGGATACATCCATACCCGATAGTCATCCACCAACGCCTCGGCGAGTGCCTTTTCTTCAGCTGTCAATTTCGGCGTCAGGCTCTCTAAACTATCCGGCGCATCCACGTCCCCGCCTATTGCTGAAAGCGCATACCAAAGGTAGGCTCGGACCAGATCAGGCGCGACGCCGCGTCCGACTTCATAATACCAGCCCAGCCCGGATTGCGCCCCCGCATGCCCTTTCATCGACGCCCGCAAGTACCACTCAAACGCCCGGACGTCGTCCTTTGGAACACCAAGGCCAAGGGCGTATATGACACCGATCAGTTCCTCGGCCTCGGCATTTCCCGACCGCGCGTAGACCTCAAGTTCGGCGCGCGCCTCTTCAAAGCGGTTGGCCTCAAGCAGGTCGCGGGCCTGCTCCATGTCGGCCTGCGCTGTTGTACAAACCAGAACAAACGCAAAAGCGATGTTGTACAAACCATAAAGCTTTGGGCGTTGGCGCATCTTTTCGCTCTCATCTCGTCGGGGGCCGTGGCCCAGATCAGCGATCAGGATTACATCCCTGCCGACCCCGCACAAGCCCGGATCGGGCAGCTTCTATTTTACGATAAAATCCTGTCAGGAAACCAGAATATTTCCTGCGGAACCTGCCATCATCACGATCACGCAGGCGGCGACGGGCTGTCCCTTGGGATCGGCGAAGGCGGGGTCGGGGTCGGCCCGGATCGCACCCCTGGAACCGGCGCAGATGCAATCCGCAAGCGCATCCCCCGAAACGCGCCAAGCCTTTGGAATCTTGGACATAAAGACATCCGCGTGCTGTTTCACGATGGGCGACTGACGATGGGTGATCAATACGGAAACGGCTTTAATTCTCCGGCCGAAGAATGGCTGCCACGGGGCCTTGATAACCTTGTCGCGGCGCAAGCGCTCTTCCCGCTGACCGCGCAGTTTGAGATGGCCGGAAATGACGCCGAAAACGAAATCGCAGGCGCAATCCACGACCGCCCCGATACCGCTTGGCCAATCCTTGCCAAACGGGTCCGCACGATCCCGGAATATGGCAAGATGTTCGTGCAAGCCTTTGATCACATTGAAGAACCTGCCGACGTGACGATTGTGGAAATCGGCAATGCGCTTGGGGCGTTTATCACGACTGAATGGCGGTCCTACGACAGCCCCTATGATGCGTGGCTCACCGGGACACCGCTGCCGGATGACGCCGAACGCGGGCGGCAAATTTTCTTTGAAAGCGCCCGCTGTGCGGCCTGTCATGCAGGGCCATTGTTTAGCGATCAGAATTTCTACGCCCTTGGCCTGCCCGCCTTTGGCCCCGGGCGCACGCGCCCCTGGGATCACATCGCGCGGGATGTGGGGCGGATGGGGAAATCAAACCTTATTGAAGACGCCTACCGCTTCCGCACCCCATCCCTGCGCAATGTCGCACTAACGGCACCCTACGGGCACAACGGGGCCTATCCCACGCTTGAGGGGATGATCCGTCACCACATGAACCCGGAAGCTGCGCGCGCTGCTTGGAACAGTGATATGGCGCAGCTTCCCGATGTGCCATGGCTTGCGGCTGCTGACTTCGCAATTCAAGAAGATAAAGGCGAAATGGCGCGTCAGGACGCGCGACTGGATATGCGACCTTTCAGCCTTACGGACGTAGAAATTACCGACCTGATCGCCTTCCTAAACGCGCTGACGGGGGCCACGGCACACGACCGCCCGCTAGGTCGGCCCACCTCTGTTCCCAGCGGACTGCGCGTGGATTAATACGCAACACCCCATCTCTTTGGTTTTGAAATATCCCCGCCGGAGGCCGGTTTTTCGCAAGAAAAATCGTAACCCCTAGCGGATCAAGACACCCAGATCAGCGACATTCGTGCCCGTGGCCCCTGTTATCAGCAGATCGCCTGCCAGCTTCAGCGCCGCATAACTATCATTGTTGGTCAGCATTGCAGCAACATCCCCCCCCGCCGCCGCAATCCGTGCGGACGTCCCTTGATCCACCAAACCACCGGCTGCATCGGTCGGCCCATCACGCCCGTCTGATCCGCCTTGCAGGCATACCCAATCGGTCCAGCCGCGCGCGTCGGCCTCAAGCGCAATGCGCAAGGCCAGTTCCTGATTGCGCCCGCCCCGCCCTGTGCCGCGCAAAACGACCGTGGTCTCCCCGCCCCAAAGGGTCACGCCGGGGCCTGCATTGTCGCAGATGACCTTTGCGGCCGCGGCAACATCGCCCTCGACCCGGTCCAGCACGCGCGCCTTGGGAGAGGCCGCCAACATCGCCGCCACACTTTGCGCGTTTGACCCGATCAGCGTGTTTTTCCCAACAGGCAAGTCCAAAGCGGCGTGATCCGCGCTAAGATGCGCCTGCACGGACGCAGGCAGCCCATCCCAAATCCCCGCCTTGTGCAAAATCTTCCGGGCGTCCTCTGCGGTACCCAAGGGCGGCACGGTTGGGCCGCTTGCAATCGCAGAAAGTTCATCGCTGACAACATCCGACAGGATCAGCGCGGTGATCTGATGCGGCGCTGCAGCGCGCAGCATCCCCCCGCCCTTAATCTGCGACAATTGCTGACGCACAAGGTTCATCTGTACGATATCCAATCCTGCACCCAAAAGCGCCGTGTTCACCGCAGCCTTATCCACAAGACTGACGCCCGTCACAGGGGCAGGCAAAAGGGCCGAGCCACCGCCAGAGATCAACGCAAGGACCGGCCCGGTCGCACCCTGCAAAGCGCCCAAAACCGCCTGCCCTGCAGCCGCGCCATTTTCGTCCGGCACCGGATGGCCAGCGGCCATGACCCGCGCGCCTGCAAGGTCGCCTGCGTTTTCATAGTTTGTCACGACGATGCAGGGCACGCCCGCAAACCGTTCCAGCGCGGCCTCGGCCATACGCATCGCCGCTTTGCCGACCGCGATGATCAGGGCCGGGTCGTCCACAGTGTGCAGGTTGCGCAGCACCGCCGCATATGGGTCCGCTGCCGCGACCCCGGCGTCAAAGATCATGCGGGCCGTCGTGCGCGGGTCAATCATGGATCAGTTCCTCAAGCGGGCGACGCGCGCGCATGGGCGCATCGCCCGTGGCTTTGCCAAAGCGCAGCACTTGGATCAGCCGCCGATCCGGGCCAATGTTCAGACGGTGCGCGACCTTTTCCCGCGTCGGCCCATGATCCGTGAGCGCGGCCATCGGCCAACCTGCAAAGCCGATGCGCGTCGCCTCAAGCCACATGCGCAGGTAAGCCTGCCCGGCAGCGACCGCCGATGCATCGCTGCGCATATGGAACGCCGCCAGCACAGGTGCTGTCAGTGTCACATCCCGCTGCGCCACCATCGCCTTGGCCCCGCCGGTGAGCCGCAGCAAGGGCCAGAGCGGCCCAAACCCCAACCGCAGCCTGCGCGCCACATCCTTTGGCATTTGCATCGCGGCCCGCGACAGCCCGTCATAAGCGCTGCGCGGGTGCGCGGGGTCAAGCCGCATCCAATGCAACAGTTCGCGGCGGAAAGATGTCTGGTTAAGAATGTCAAAGCTTGCCGCATCGTTCAGCTCTGCCAGCCACGTCCGTGTTGGTGCGTCCAAGAACAGCTTTGTATCCTGCCGAGACCAGCCATAAAGGCGCGGGGTTTCCAGCTGAAACGACGATCGCCACGTCAAGCGTTGGGACAGCTGGTCATAAAGCGCATCCGCTTTCCCGTCCTTGGCCAGATAGATCTGTGCCGCCAGCCTGTGGCGTGGCCAAGTGTGCCGGTCATCATCCGCCCAGTGATCCACCACATGCGTGACCAGCCCCCGCGCTTTGCAGGCCAGCACCGTCGCCTCGACCGCGGCCCCACAGGACAGCCCGATGCCTGCACTCTCCGGGTCCGCCGCCGGAAGCGTCACGGATAAATCCGCCCCCACTTCGATCACGTCCTTGCGCAGCCGCCAGCGGGCGGGCTGTGCATTGTGAATGGATGGCGCTTGATTGGCCTCGCTTACCACTCGCTGAAAACCTGCCTGATCAAGCATTTTGCCTACCCTGCGCTGCGATCATCGCCGCACTTTCTTTCGTTTCCGAAAGGTTAGCCTTTGCGGCCGGGCTCGGCAATCAGCCTTGCAACTGCTTGGCAAGCGCGTTTGTGTCCACTTTTGATTGGTGACGGCGATCAAGCGGGATCGTCGCAACGTGCCGCACATCTTTAATGCCAAAGGATGCGGCGCGGGTGCGCCATGTGTTCAGGTTGGTCGGATCGCCCTGGATCGCCAAAACGGGTTGGTCGTTGATGGGCACCAAAGCTGCGCGATCCACGCCCGCCCACAGCCGCGCTGCGGTCTCGATAGCGAAAGGGTAAAGCCACGTCTTGCCCTGCCTGACCCGGTCCTTGGTCCGCCCAAGCAGCCAAAGCCGCCCCTCATCGTCGCACCGTCCCGCGTCCCCTGTACGATGCCAGATCCTGTCTTTGTCATGAACCTTGGTTTCAGCATCGCGGGTGGGATCAAGGTAGCCTTTATTCACATGATCCCCCGCCACCTGAATTTCATCATCAACGATCCGCACATTCACAGCCTTAACGGGGCGCCCCGCCAAAAGCCCCTGCCCGGCCGCCATTGCTGCGTGATCGGCCTTGGTAATCGTGCGCGCCTCCAGATGCGCGATTGGCTCGGCCTCGGTCGAACCGTAGACGGCTGTAATCTCCACATCCCCCATCCCGCGCAGGGCTTTCAGCACATCCGGGAACACCGGCCCGCCGCCGGTGAAGATGTGGCGCAGCGTGCCCCTGTCACCTACCCCGACCAGTTTGTCACACAGCGCGGGCGGTACAAGCGCGCGGGTGCAATGATTGGTGTTAATCCAGTAAACCAATGCCTTGGGTTCAAGCGCGTTCAGCTTTGACATTTTCCAATTCGGCAGCACCGACGTGCGTCCTGCGGCCAGATTGATGAGGACAAAGACCGGGAAGGTCACAAGGTCGACCTCTTCCGCGGCGCTGTCCAGCAAAGGCCCCACCGCCGCCCATTGCGCCATCAGGAACGCATGGGTGCGGGGGATGGCTTTGGGGGTGCCGGTGGTGCCCGAGGTGAAGGAAATCAAGGCGACCGCGCTGACATCAGCGATCCGATCGGGCGGCGCTGCGGTACTTTTCTGTACCGGCGTCAGCAAGTGTGCCCCCCACAACCCCGGCACGATCCATTTGATCAGACGATAGGGACCGGCGGCGCAAAAGAACTTGGGCTTTGTGGCTGCGACTGCAGCCTTCACCCCTGCCAGCCCCATTGCCGGTTCGGGCAGCACAACCGTCGCCCCAAGCGCCCAAACTGCGGCGAGTGCGGCATATAAATCCGCCCCAATCCCCATCGCGATCAAGACGCGGTCGCCGGGTTTGACGCCCTTGGCCTGCCAATCTGCCGCGAAAACCTCGGCCCGGCTTTGAAGCTGTGCAAAGCTAAAGCGCACCCCACTGCCATCAACCAATGCAAGCTTGTCGCCATAGTCTGTAGCGGCTTTCGTAAAGGCTTGGGACAGCGTGGTCACACGGGTTTCCCAAGCAGCGCATAGCGCCGGAACACATCCGCCCCGTTCAAGCCCGAACGCACAGCCGACAGATTGTCATCATGCATCAACGCATGGATCACTGTTGCGTAACCCATCGCCTTGGCGTTCACGTAGAACTGATAGGACAACCAATGCCCCGCCCCTTTCGCAAGCGACGCGTAGGTTTTCAGGATCACCGTCCTTGGCTGCGGTCCTTCGGCGTAGTTTGGGATGCCGAACAGGAATCCGACAAGCGCACCTTGGGTGTCACGCGCAAAAAGGATCAGGTCTTGCTTGAGCAAGGGCACGACGGGCCGGTACATGGCAAGGAAGCCTTCAAGGGCGATGTGTTTGTAGAACGGGTTCTGCGCAAAGGCCTTGCACGACAGGGCGTGGACTTGGGTGAAAAGTGCCTCTGGGTCGGTCCCATCCCATGTCTGCAGGCTGAAAGCATCGGTGTCTTTGGGCGGATGTCCCGGCAGGTCTGACATAGGCACCGCGGCTGAGAAGTAGGAAGAAATGGTTGCAAAACCTGCCGCTTCAAAAGCCGCAAGATCATGATCTGCGCTGGCGGGCTCCATCATGAAAGGAGGGGCGTCGCCGCGTTCGGATATAAGGCGATAGGCGTGCCACGTGTCGCCCTCCATCGGGCCGATCAGGGCAGTGGCCCCTTCGGATTTGGCACGCGCGGCAGCTTGGTTCAAAAGACGGGTGCCACCCTCTCGGGTCATGAACTTGCATTTACCGACAGTCGCGACCTGCGTATGATCCGCCCACCCGGGCCCATCAAACCAGATTGTCAGATGGCCATCGTCGGTTTGCAGCGTTTCTGTCGTCATGCCATCATCCCCTTCATGCCATAACTAAAACCGGGCACAAGCAGCGCCAGCAACGTCAGTTTCGCAGCCCTGTGATTGGCAAAAAACGCCGGGCGCACGCCGGTCGCGATGCCCATAAGGATAATCGTTAAACCAGCCGTGATCCGCATATCGCCGGGCCACAGAACAAACGGCGGATTATAAACCATCAGATGGCTGTAAAGCGCATAAAGCCCAAACCCGATGCCCATCGCCGCGCCGCACCGCACAATCATGCGCCTTTTGCCAAGCAATAGCGCACTTAGCCCGACACAAAGCCCGATGGACATCAGCCCATAAAACATCAGCGCGTTCATCCCGGAAACAAGTCCCACAGCAAGCCAGCCAAAGCTGGCCAGCGCAAGCGCGGCGACGATATCAAGTTCGGGCCACGCAGCCTTGCACGGGTTCGTGCGGTGGGCAAAGGCGTGAAAGACAAAGACCAGCAAAGGCAGGATTGTATTCTGAAACGACGTGACCGAAATCAGCAAGAAGGTCGATATCACATAAACCCGCGCCGCATGGCGGGTGATGCCAAGGCGCGGTGCGACTTGCAGGAACAGCAGGATCGACACCAGAAACAGCCCGATCAGCAAGACAAGTTCGGGCCATGGGCTGTTCATGTGGCTTTCAAGAAAGATCATCAGACCTGCGGGTAAAAAGAAGTTGTCAAAGCCGCGCCAACTGTCTGCTTCCACTAGCGTGCCGAAGGCTGCGACCATAGCCGATAACAGGATCACATTGGGGCGCGACACATCGGACAGCAGCAGAAGACAGATCATCGAAATCATGAAGGTGATCACAAAGAAAGTGACCGACCCCTCGATGGATTTCTGGCCCTCTTCGACTTGGAAGAACTTGCGCCCATAACGGCTGCCGGTAAGGGCTGCGGCCGCATCCGCAAGGGTCAGCGTGGCGATGGGCAAAACATACAGGATCGCGCGCCCATCTGCCAAAAGGAAGACGGTTCCGACCGCAAGCGCAAGCAGGATATCACCGTAAGATCGCCTTTCAACCCCATGTAAAGTTTCACCAATACCGCCCTTGGCAAAAACCGGCATACGCAGAATGCCCATGACCAAAAGTGTCAGCGCGATCAGCATATAGATTGGCCAATCGTCGGTGAATAACCAAGGTAGGGTCAGCGCGTAAAGCCCGGTGCCGATGTGAACAAGCTTGCGCTGGACTTCGGGCGAGATGTCGCGCTGCGTGGCCAGTTGTTTGACCAAAGCCATGAGGCCAAGCAGCACAGCGACGGATGCAAATGCAATCGCGATTTGCGCAGGCGTGCTCACTTCTGGACTTCCTCTATGGCGAAATCCGAATAGAAAAAGGCTTTGTCTTTCGCCTTCAGCCGATCCTCTTCCCCGATCAATGTTGTGATCTGGTCCCCAAAGGCCGGCGGCACCCGGCGCGGGGCCATCATGTTCCAATAAACAAGGCGTGCGGCGGGGTTTGCCGCACCAAGGATCTGCCCGTAGACCTGCTTAAAGGCGTCAGGGGACATGTATTCGAAAATATCCGACAGGTTAAACCCATCGGCTTTATCGCCGTCATCAATAAACGCCTCAAGCGCGCCTTGGCGGATATCAAGCCGGTCCAGCCGGTCGCGGATTGTGGTGTAGTGTTCGGCCCGCCACGGCATCGGGATCGCGGCACCATGGGTGCCTTTCATGATCCAGTGCAGATAGGGATTTTCTGCCGGGTCGCAATCAACTGCGGCGTGCTTAACCCGGCGGGCCACATGTTGCGCAACAGAGCCTTCAACATGGTCAAAGAATGCCTTATCCCGCCCCATGCGCCCCATCATAAAGCGCGAGAAAAAGAAGTTGAGCAATAGCTTCCAACGCCATGTATTGAAACGCTTATCCAGAAAAACCTTCCGTTCGGCCTTTGGCCGCGAGACGAAAATTTCGTCGATCGTTTTCCTTGAATGTACAAGCGGCAAAAGCTTGGTGCGAAAGATACGGAAATAGCGTTCGAATTTGCCAACGCCGCCAGCGCCGTATGCGATAACATCATCGCGCAAATCTTGCCAAAAGGCTTTGGTTTCAGCGTCCAGATCGGCGATCGCGCGGTCCAGCAATGCGCCGCGCTGCACAGATGGGCGCGATCCCATCAGTTCAAGGAATTCTGGCTGGGTCAGCGCCCGATATGCCCCGATCCGCAAGCGCAAACAGGCGATTTGGGCAGGCGACAAATCAACGACCACAACACGGGCCGGATCAAGCGTGAGCATGGCCAATGCGTTGTCCCCAGCCGAACAAATCGACACCAACGTCTTACCCGGTTGCTGTGGTAACGCGGCACACAACACATCCGCATCTTCCCACAATTGCGCATATCGGATTTTGTCAAATCTGGCTTTTGAAGCGATTTCAGAGCTTTGCATCACGTTTCTCAACCAATCCTGTTGCGCCGTTCACATAAAGTGTTTCGCCATTCTCAACCCAGTTTGTCGCGCCCTTCAAGCCCACAACGCAAGGAATACCCAATTCGCGCGCAACAATGGCCGAGTGTGACAAGAGCGAGCCGCGTTCAACCACGATTGCCGCCGCATTCGAAAACACCGCGATCCAGCCCGGATCGGTATGCCGCGCGACAAGAATATCACCGGGCGTCAGGCTTTCGGTGCGCGGGTCGCGGATGACGCGCGCTTTGGCCGTCACCTCGCCTGCAGAACAACCTGTGGCGCGGCGGCTATCGCCGGTCTCGGCTGTGGTTTCGTCTGCGTGTGTCGTGGATGCAGGCAAGATTGCCGGGCCGCGCACTTCGATCCGTTCGGGTGGGTCTTCGCGGCTGGCGGATGCTGTGTCTTCGCCTTGGCGCAGCGCCGCTATCCCGCGCAGGTTTGGCGAAAGGCCAAAGCCTTCGATGGCCCCCAGCGCCTCGGCCACTGTGAGGTGAAAGATGTCACGGGGGTGATCCAACAGATCACGCGCTGCAAATTCACGTCCCATCGCAAGAAAGACTTGGCGCGCACGCCCGAACAGGCGCGTGCGTTCAAACCGCAGGTTTTCCCGGTCACGCACCCGTGCCTTGGCCCATGTGACAACCCATTTGGCAAGCTTCGCCTTGATGGGGCTGCCTTTGAAAAGATCATTCCAATCAGGGTCTTGTGCGGCGATGTGTTCAACCGATGGCCGTGCTGCGCTTGCGGCGATTGCGGACAGAAGTTGCGATGCATCTTCGGTCAGTGGGATGGATTCCAGCTTCAATTCTTCGGTGCAACGGTCGCCAAATTTAGCAAGATAGCTGGCAAGTTCCGCTTTGAGTGCAGGGTGTTCGGCAAGTTGATCCGCCGCGATCTTATGTTCTGCAGCGATCCGACCCATACGCGCGATCCTTTGCGCGGGCTCGGCAGAAACGATATCGCCCTGCCCGATCATCACATCATTATGCAGCATCAGTCCCGCGTCACCTAGCCACTTTTGCAGCAGGTTCCGCGACGCCCCAAAGGCGATCATGCAGAGGAAATCGTTGACCAACGGCGCATCCCAGCGATCCAGCAAGGTGCTTTCGATCCGGCGATATTCCGCGGCCAATGCGGTGGGGTTTGCTGTAATGAGATCAAGATCACTGTCGAGCGCGGCGTTCAGTCGCGCATAGAAATTGCGTCGCGAGCGCGGCAGGCGGATCGCTTCAAAGATCAGCCGCCCCGCAACGCTGGTAAGCCGTCCATATTCGGTCACTTTCGCAAACCCTTTGGCCGGTGGTGGGCCGATGTTTTCAGTCACCTCGGATGGCATGGGTGTATCCACGCCCATCATCGTTTCCATATAGGCCCGGTTCAGCGAAAACCCCGGTAAAAGCGCCAGCGCCCGATACCAATTGACGAGATTATAATAGACCCGCCCATCAATGCGGCCCAACATGTTTCCAAACACCGCGCTATTATCCGCGATGACGCTTTTACGCACGCCAAGCAGGCGCACAAACGCCCGGTAAACCCGGTCATAGACATGAACGGCGAAGGAATATGTAAGGGGGGAAACAATCCCAGGATAGCTTTCGACAATATTTGAATTATCAAATATTGTAAGTGCTTTATCATGCGAAGCTAACGCTTTAAGTGAAGTTGTGATGGGGCGCGCCTGCAGAATATGCAACCCGCCTTCGTCCATCGCCCATTCAATGTCTTGCGGTGTGCCAAATGCCGCCTCAACCTTGCGCGCCATAGCGGCGACTGCGCGGACTTCGGCGTCGGTCATGATCGGGTTTGCGGGGCCTTCAAACGTATCGCCCACACCCCAAGATTGCCCGTCAACTTCGCCCGACACAAGCGCATCGCCGAAACCCTCGACGGCAGAGACCACGACAACATCCCGCCGCCCGCTGACCGGGTCGGCGCTAAAGGCAACGCCTGAAACCCGCGCCTTGATCATTTGCTGCACGACGATGGCCGGGGCTTGCGCCTGTCCGCCGGATTTCACTGCGCGGTAGGTGGTGACGGTTTCCCCGAAGCCTGAGGCCCAGACTTTGCCCGCCGCGGCCACCACATCCGTGGCTTTCACGTTCAGAAATGTGTCGAATTGCCCGGCATGGCTGTGCTCTGCCCCGTCTTCGGCGTGGCCGGATGACCGCACAGCGTAAGGGCCGGGGCCAATTTGTTTGAGCGCTTTGGTGACGGCTGTTTTCAAACCCCTTTGGGGTTTGCCCTCTGCAAAAGCACTGGCGGGGATCACGAAAGACGCAGGCGGATTGAAGCCAAGTGCTGCAAGCCGGGCCAGAGTTGCGCCCTTTCCACCCGCTTGGTTTGTGTCACTATTGTCAAACAGGATCATGGCATGCCTCCCAGCAGCAGCGGCAGAAACCCAGCGGTGGCGTAGCAGCCAAAGACCCAAAGGCCTGCGGCTGTGTCCATGCGTTTTTCCAACTGTGGTGTCGGGTTTGCGATGTAGCTGCGCGCCGACAGGACGCAGCCCAGCGCGCCGCATGCGACGATCAACACAAATGCAACCATGTGCCCTGTCGCGATGCCAACGCCGATTAACAGCGCGGCGGATATAGCGACAAAGCCAATCCAGACCTGCGCGGCCTGTTTTGCCCCCCACAGCTTGGAATACGTGTCCACCCCTTCCCGTTCATTAACAGGTGCCCAAAGTTTCCGCCCGATTTCGAGCACGCAGCCATTGGTGAAGGACAGCGCTATGAACAGCCAAAGCCCGGGTGCGGCACCTCCGTGCGGCAACCATTCGATGCCTGTGAGCAGCAAGTCGATCAGCGGCATGATCGCCATGTGTGACAGCAGGTAAAAGATGGGTCGCGCTTTTAGCCATGCAGGCACGCCAAATTCAAACGTCATCGCGACAAGCCAGCCCCATGTCAGCAAAAGCAGCCAGATCAGCCCTGATCCATGGACCAGCGCAAGGATGACCCCGATGGGGATGGTTGCCAGACCGAGGCTGACAACCAACCGTAGCGTGACAAGGCCGCGCGGAATGGGGCGTTCGGGCCGGTATTTGGCGTCGTCCTCGCCGTCCTTCACCTCATCCGCGACGCGCAATTGAAAGAAGAGGATAAAGACCAAAAGGAAGCCGATGATATAGGCACTGATCCCCGGCAAGGGGCGGTCGCCCAGCACGGCGGACAGCGTAATAGAGGCCGCCGAGAAACATGCCAAAAGCGGCCCCGTCTTTTTCAACGGGAACCGTTCGGCTTGGTAGGTCCAAAGGCGGCTTGCGAGGCTCATCTGTGGCGCGCCAGATTTTCATGTGCGCGCGTAAAATCACCGGCAGCAATGGCCGCAACGATTGAAATTTCGCCGCAAAGACAAAGCGCTGCGGTCACTTCGGCAAGCGCCGCCCCATTGCCTGCGCCCTTGAGCCCCAAGACATTCAAGCCAGCCGACTGCGATGGGAGACTGGTGCCCCCGCCCACCGATCCCACAAGGATGTTGGGCATGGTAACCGAACAGAACAACCCATCACCACGCGGCTCCATTCTTGTGAAGCCAACGGCGCTTTCGGCCACACAGGCTGCGTCCTGCCCCGTCGCAATGTAAAGCGCGGCAAGCCCGTTCGCATAATGCGCCTGTGCCCCCATTTGCCCAGATAGCTTTGATCCAAGGTCCGCGATCCGCCCATAGGCCAGCATGTCGGCCGCTGTGGTGCCAAGCACGGTTTCAATCACCTCTTTCGCAAGCACCACCGACGCGCTGACCTTGCGCCCCCGCCCGGTCATTAGCCCAAGGGCCGAGGCTTTCTTGTCGCCAGAGAAATTCCCTTCGATGTACCAACTGATAATCGGCACCGTGCAATGCGCTGCGATCTCTTCGCACAGCGCGTGGGTCGCGATGGTCACCATGTTCTGCCCCGATGCATCGCCTGTGGTGTAGCGGCAGATCAGGAAAACAACATCGTTGTCGATCACAGGCTCGACCGATGTCAGCTTGCCATAGCGCGTGGTGGATTGCGCGGCTTGGCGCAACGCCTCCATATGCGTGTCCACCCATTCCACGAACAGCCCAGCATTCAGGATGTTGTCAAAGGTGAAGGCGGGCGTGCGGATCACCCCTTCGTAAAGAACTGCTGTGCTGATCCCGCCTGCTTTTGTCGCCGCATATGCCCCGCGCCCGTAGGACGCCACAAGTGCGGCCTCGGTTGTCGCAAGCGGCACATGGTAGTCGCCTGCCGCATGAATCCCGTTGACCCGCAAAGGCCCGATGACCCCAACAGGAACTTTCACAGTGCCGATGAAGTTTTCGATGTTCCCGGAATAATCTTCAGCGATTGCAAGTGTGTCTTTGTCGGCCACCGCATCCCGGTCGGCGGGCGTTGCTGGCCCCATCAACCGGTCCCAATAGCGCGCCACGCTTTTGGCCGAGGCCTTGCGCACGGGCCGCAGCGCGCGAAAGGGTGCATCGCGCGCTTCCATTTGGGCGCGCAGCATGTCGGGTGTGAATTTTGCCCGCATACGGCGCAGCATATCCTGAACGTGGGTGGGAAGGGTCACGGGCTTGCTCCGATTGACTGCACGTTGGTGAATGATGGGTAAATGCGCATCGCCCGTGTCCCGCTTATGGTGATTTGGGGGCAGCGTGGCGCAATCGCAGCGTAACTGGCAAGCCGCTCATGGGTATGAGCATTGGAATATCGCGCCATTTTGGCCGATCTGCCACGGCCCTTTCCGCGCTGAAACGCTTGAAAAACTGCACCATGACGGCATTGAGCTGAACATGCGCGAAGTGCATCCCAATGCATTTATACATCCCGCCGTTGAAAGGCCGCAAGCACCGCCCAGGTTTCCCCGAAAACACGCATGCGCAACATGCGTCCAAAGCGGGCGGTTGGGGTGAAATATATCCCGTCGGGATTCAGCCTGAAGCTCATCGTTTTGCCAAGACACGGCCGCCTGCGCGTACCAACGATACGGCATAAATCCGGGTGCGGTAGTTTGGCTAAGGGTGCTTTTGTGGTGTCCAGCAAAGTCACATATATCTCCGTTCGTGATCAGAGCTATGAATGCTTTGGACGCCGCTCAAGGTAGGGTATTCCCCACCGCAGCCTGTTTGACGATCTGCGCCACCTCTCTGAATTGTGCATCAAGCGGGTTGGTCTTGCGCCAGATCATGCCCACCGTGCGCACAGGTTCGGGCGCTGCAAATCGCCCGACGCAAACCGGTGCTGCTTTGGTTTCCACGCCCACCGCCATTTCGGGGATCAGCGTGATCCCGATCCCGGCCCCGACCATCTGCACCAATGTTGACAGCGATGATCCATCCAGCCCTTCCCGCTGCCGCACCCCGCGCATGTCGCAAAACGACAGCGCCTGTTCACGAAAGCAGTGCCCCTCTTCCAGCATCAGCAGGCGCATATCGCGCAAGGAATCCCGGTTTGGTACAGGCGTGCCAGCTTCCGAGGCCGGGCGCACCAGCATCAGCGCCTCATCAAAGAGGGGCACTTCGACCAAGCCGGGATCATCGATTGGCAGCGCAAGGATGGCTGTATCAATCGTGCCGCTGCCAAGTTCATCCAATAGCTTTTCGGTCATGGTTTCACGCACATGCACCTCAACATCTGGGTGTGCCTGCCCCATCGCGCGGATCAATTCCGGCAACAGGTAGGGCGCAATCGTGGGAATCACCCCGATCCGCAGGCGCCCTGCCAGCCCGCCGGCAGAGGCCCGCGCAAGCGATCCCAATTCATCCACAGCCCGCAAGATGTCACGCACGCGCCCGCCGAACTGTTCGCCGAAAGCGGTCAGCCGCACGTGCCGCGTATCCCGTTCAAACAGGCGCGCGCCAAGGGATTGCTCTAAGTCTTTGATCTGCACAGATAAGGCTGGCTGCGAAATCGCGCAGACGTCTGCTGCCCGTCCAAAATGTCCGTGCTTGGCCAGCGCCTCAAAATAACGCAGCTGTTTCAAGGTAAGATTATTCATAACCTTAACCTATCAATCCCATAAATTTATTCAACTTAAACAAATGATCGAAACGCGTTATTTGGACTCCATCTATAAAGGCGCAGGCACGCCCTGCCCCAAGAATTTCAACTGCGGAGAGACAGATATGATGGACGGAAATGACGTCGCCAAATGCCCTGTGATGGGCGGGCAAGCCTTGAATGCAAAATTCGGCTCGCGCTCTGTGCGTGATTGGTGGCCCAATCAACTGAACCTGAAAATCCTGCACCAGAATTCTACAGCCCTGAACCCGATCGGTGAAGAGTTCGACTATGCCGAGGCCTTCAAGACCCTTGATCTGGACGCTGTCAAAGCTGATCTGTTCGCGCTTCTCAAAGACAGCCAAGACTGGTGGCCTGCTGATTATGGCCACTATGGCCCCTTCATGATCCGTATGGCCTGGCATTCGGCTGGTACATACCGCACTGCCGATGGCCGTGGTGGTGCCGGGTCCGGCACGCACCGTTTTGCCCCCCTGAATTCATGGCCCGACAACGGCAACCTTGATAAAGCCCGCCGCCTTCTGTGGCCCGTGAAGAAGAAGTATGGCAATGCGCTGTCATGGGCCGATCTGTTCATCCTTGCGGGCAACTGCGCGATTGAGGACATGGGGCTGAAGCCGTTTGGTTTTGGCGGTGGTCGTGCTGACGTTTATGAGCCAGAGGAAGACATTTACTGGGGCTCTGAAACCGAGTGGCTTGAAGAATCCGGCGGCCCGAACAGCCGCTATTCCGGTGATCGCGATCTGGAAAACCCATTGGCCGCTGTGCAGATGGGTCTGATCTATGTGAACCCCGAAGGCCCCGATGGAAACCCTGACCCGCAGGCCTCGGCCTATGACATCCGTGACACCTTCGCGCGTATGGCGATGAACGACGAAGAAACTGTCGCGTTGGTGGCCGGTGGTCACACCTTCGGTAAGGCCCACGGTGCGGGTGATCCGAACCTTGTTGGCGCTGATCCTGAGGCCGCGCCCCTTGAAGCGATGGGCTTTGGCTGGAAAAACGGTCATGCCTCTGGCAAAGGCGTCGACACCACCACGTCCGGTATCGAAGGGCCTTGGACTGCGAACCCGACCAAGTGGGATATGGGCTATTTCGATGTGCTGTTTGGCTATGACTGGCAGCTGACGAAATCCCCTGCGGGTGCCCATATCTGGGAGGCGGTTGATCTCAAGGAAGAAGACCATGCCCCCGAAGTGGATGGCGCGGGCAAACCCGTTAAGCTGATGATGACCACCGCCGATATGGCGATGCGTATGGACCCGGCTTATGAAAAGATCAGCCGTGATTATCACGCGAACCCGGACAAGTTCGCCGACGCCTTCGCCCGTGCATGGTTCAAGCTGACCCACCGCGATATGGGGCCGAAGAACCTTTATCTTGGCAAGGACGTCCCAGCCGAAGATCTGCTTTGGCAGGATCCGATCCCGGCTGTCGATCATGACCTAATTGGTGAAACTGATATTGCCAAGCTGAAGGCGGATATTCTGGCCACCGGCTTGTCCACATCAGAGCTTGTGGGTGCGGCGTGGGCCTCGGCCTCGACCTTCCGTGGGTCGGACAAGCGTGGCGGGGCCAATGGTGCCCGTGTGCGTCTTGCCCCCCAAAAGGACTGGGAAGTGAACCAGCCTGCGCAACTGGCCAAAGTGCTGACAGCGCTTGAGGGTGTGAAGGCCGCCTTTGGCAAGCCTGTATCCCTTGCTGATCTGATCGTGCTGGGTGGCTGTGCGGCGATTGAAGCGGCCGCCAAGGCCGGTGGTCACGATGTGACTGTGCCCTTCACGCCGGGCCGCACCGATGCGACAGAAGAGCAGACGGATGCTGAAAGCTTTGAGCCGCTTGAACCGCGCGCTGATGGTTTCCGCAACTTCCAAAAGCAGGAATATAGCATGTCTGCCGAGGAACTTCTGGTGGATCGCGCCCAGCTTTTGACCCTGTCCGCCCCTGAGATGACTGCCCTTGTGGGGGGCCTGCGGGTGATGGATGTCAACACAGGTGGCAGCCAGCATGGCGTTCTGACGGATCGTAAGGGCATATTGTCCAACGACTTCTTCACCAACATCACAAGCATGGATGTGGAATGGAAGCCAACCGGCGATGGCCTTTATGAAGCCAAGGATCGCAAGTCGGGCGATGTAAAGTGGACAGGCACACGGGTTGATCTGGTGTTTGGTTCCAACTCGCAACTGCGTGCGATTTCGGAAGTGTATGCCCAAGACGGGTCAGAGGCCGCATTTGTTTCCAAGTTCATTGCTGCTTGGGACAAGGTCATGATGCTGGATCGCTTTGATGTGAAGTAAGCGTCCTGCGATAAGTAAACAGAAAGCCTTCCCTGCGGGGAAGGCTTTTTTCGTCTAAGACAGCGCCGCGATCACGCCGCGCAACTCCGCCAGCCCGCGCAGACGTCCGATCAGCGGATAGCCCGGTTGCTTTTCAACGCCTTTGTCCCAAAGCAGATCATGGCCGTGATCCGGGCGGAATGGGATCACCGTGTCGTTGCGCGCTTGCACTTCGAGAAGTTCATCAATGAGGGCGACCATATCAGTGTCGCCTTCAAGATGTGCTGCCTCTTCAAACGATCCATCCGGGTCTTTGCGCACATTGCGCAGGTGGGCAAAGTGGATACGATCCCCGAAGGTGCGCGCAATTGCGGGCACGTCGTTCTTTGGGTTCGCCCCAAGTGAGCCCGAACAAAGCGTCAGCCCATTTTCAGGTGCATCAAAGGCTTGCATGATCCAAGCGATGTCATCCGCATCCGACACGATCCGGGGCAATCCCAGAATATCGCGAGGCGGATCATCGGGGTGGAAGCAGAACTTCATGTCAAGCTCTTGCGCGGTTGGTATCACCTCATCAAGGAACCGTTTGTAATTTTGCCGCAGCGCATCCCGGTCGATCCCGTCGTATGTGGCAAGCATATCGCGCAGGGCGGGGATATCGTAGCGATCAAAGGCACCCGGCAAACCGGACATGATCGAGGCCAGAAGCGTTTCGCGGTCCGCCTCAGAGCTGGCTTGAAACCACGCCCCCGCCTTGGCCACAGTGTCCGCGCTGTAATCGTCCCGCGCGGCGTCGCGCCCCAGCATGTGAATTTCAAACGCGGCCATTTTCGGGGCCGAGAAGCGCAGGCAGGTGCCTCCGTTTGCAACGGGTGCTGCCAGATCGGTGCGGGTCCAGTCGAGCACCGGCATGAAGTTGTAGCAGATCGTTTTGATCCCCTCGGCGGCGAGGTTCGCCATGGATTGGCGGTAGTTGGCGAAAAGGTTCGTAAGATCGCCCTCGCCCTTCTTGATCCGCTCATGAATGGGCAGGCTTTCGACCACGTCCCATGTGAACCCTGCCGCTTCAATCTCGCCCCGGCGGGCGGCGATGGTGGCTTGGGGCCAGACCTCTCCGTAGGGGATTTCGTGCAGGGCAGTGACGATACCCGCAGCACCCGTTTGCGCGATCTCGGGCAATGTGATCGCATCAAGCGGGCCGAACCAGCGCCATGTTTCCCTCATGAAAACCCCTTCGTGGGCAAAGGCACGAGCGCCCCTTTTTGCCCGATCACATGGCCTGCGACTTTGGACGCAAGGCGGATCGCATCTTCTGTGCCCCGCTCTCGCCCGACAAAGAAGCCTGCGTTGAAGCTATCCCCGGCTGAGGTTGTATCGACGATTTGCGTGACCGGATTGGTCTGAACCGATCCTGTCACCCCATCGCGCAGATAGTGCACATCGCCCGCCCCGTCTTTGACGATCACTGTACTTGCCCCGGCTTTCGCATAGCGGTCGCGGGTGGCGGCGATGTTTATATCTCCAAAGTGGTCGGCTTCATCGTCATAGGACGGCAGGACGATATCGCTGACGGCGGCGGCTTGCATCACGGTCGCGCACATCTCGGCAGGTGAGGCCCAAAGCCGGGGGCGCAGGTTGGAATCAAAGGCGATGGTTTTGCCCAAAGCGCGCATCGTGCGCATCACATCCAGCAATGTCGCCCGGCCCGCTGCGTCCAAAATCGCCATGGTGATCCCGCTGAAATAGATCAGATCGGCGTCCGTCGTTGCCGCCTCAAGTGCGGGTCGGTCTTGCGCCAACAGCCGTGCTGCTGAATTGTCGCGCCAATAGGAAAAGCTGCGCTCTCCATCCTGAAGGCTGATCAAGTAAAGCCCCACAGACCGCGCACCTTCGCGCAGGAGGTGGCTTGTGTCGATCCCAGCGCACCCCATCATTGCCAGCATCCGGTCTGACACAGCGTCTGTGCCGACGCGGCTGACGAAGCGGGATTCATAGTCAGGCGCAAGCGCTTTGACGTACCAGGCCGTGTTGAAGGTATCCCCTGCAAACCCAAGCTTAAGATCATCAGCAGCGGCCCCTGGTGCCAGTTCAACCATACATTCACCAATGGATACAAAGCGCGTCATGCGGGCGGGCCAATCTGCGAAAAAGTTGTCTTTATCATCGAATGTGGGTTCCCTTTTGGCAAACTGGTATACTATCATACCAGTCGTTGACAAGTTTCCAGAACTGCCCTTGGATAAGGGCCGTAGCGGACCCCGAAGGAGCAGACCCCCATGACCGACTTTCCCGTAGTTGATACCGATGAAGGCGTCACCCGCCAAGTGCTTGCCGATCACCCTGATCTGATGGTCGTGGCCTTTGCCTTTCACAAGGAAGGTGCGGAAGGCGCATTGCATAATCACCCCCATGTGCAATCCACTTTTGTGGAAAGCGGCCGGTTTAAATTCACGGTCGGGGACGATGTCACCGAAGTTGGCCCCGGCGATAGTTTCGTGATCCCCTCAAATGCTGTCCACGGCTGTGTTTGCCTTGAACCGGGCCGCCTTGTTGATTGCTTCACCCCCCGCCGCGATGATTTCTTGTAAGCTGCCGCGCTTTGCGTAAGACACCCATTTGAAAGGCCACCCTATGACGCTGAAGACCGAAACCCGTTACGCAATTGACCCTGAGGCCGCGAAGGGCTTTGACACAAGCGCTTTGCGCCAGCATTTCCACAAAGACGGGCTGTTTTCCGCAGGTGAGATCAATCTGGTCTATACCCATTATGACCGCTTTATCCTTGGATCAGCCGTGCCTGCAGGCAAATCCCTGACCCTTGATCATATGGCCGAAACCGGGACGCCCGGCTTTTTGGATCGCCGTGAAATGGGTGTTTTGAACATCGGTGAGCCCGGCGAAGTCAGCGTGAACGGAGAGACGTACACCCTTGAAAAGGGAGAGCTTTTATACATCGGCATGGGGGCTGGCGCTGTGACGTTTTCGGGCAAGGGGCGCTATTATATCACATCCTCGCCCGCGCATCGCACTTGCCCGACCAAGCTGATCAAACTGTCTGATGCGCGCCGCGTTGAAATGGGATCACGCGATACCGCGAATGAACGTGTGATTATCCAGTTCCTGCATCCTGAAGTATGCGACACCTGTCAGCTTTTGATGGGCTACACGCAGTTTGCGGCAGGGTCCTTGTGGAACACGATGCCTGCCCACTTGCATGATCGCCGGATGGAAGCCTACCTTTATTTTGATGTGCCCGAAGACGCGCGCGTCTTTCACTTTATGGGCAAGCCCGAAGAGACCCGCCACCTTGTGATCGCCAATGAAGAGGCCATAATTTCCCCGCCTTGGTCAATCCATTGCGGCGCTGGCACCGCCGCCTATACGTTCTGCTGGGCGATGGCAGGCGATAATGTGGATTTTGCCGACATGGATATGGTTGCCATGGACGCGTTGCGATGAACCCTTTTTCGCTTGCTGGCCAAACTGCCCTTGTGACCGGTGCCAACACCGGCATCGGTCAGGCGATTGCTGTCGCGATGGGGGCGGCTGGCGCGCATGTGATTTGCGCGGGCCGGTCGTCTTGCGTGGATACTGTCGCGCAGATCGACAGCGCCGAGGCGATGACCCTTGATTTCGCTGACCCGATGGCCGCACGGGACGTCTTTGCGGAGCGTAAGATCGACATTCTGATCAATAACGCAGGCATCATCCGCCGCGAAGACAGCGTTGATTTTTCCGAGGCCGATTGGGACGCGGTGATGGATGTGAACCTGAAGGCCGCCTTCTTCACCTGTCAGGCGTTTGCGAAGGCAGCCCTGCCCCGTGGTGCGGGCAAGATCGTCAACATCGCTTCGCTTCTGTCGTTTCAGGGCGGAATACGCGTGCCAAGTTATACCGCGTCGAAACACGGGATCGCCGGGCTGACCAAGATCATGGCGAATGAATGGGCCGCCAGGGGCATCAACGTGAACGCCATTGCGCCCGGTTATATCGAGACGAACAATACAGAGGCGCTGCGCGCCGATCCTGATCGCAACAAAGCCATCCTTGAACGCATCCCCGCCGGGCGCTGGGGCAAGGCCGAAGATATCGCGCAGACGGCTGTGTTTCTGGCAGCACCGGCGGCGAATTACATCCATGGCGCTGTGCTCAACGTCGATGGCGGGTGGCTTGCCCGCTAGGTCGATATTCCCAGAATCAGAAAAAGGACGACTGACATGCCCACACCAAAACCAACTCCGGGCAGCGTCCTTGCGCCGATGTCCTTTCCGAATGTCGATGGTGGCAAGATCACCGTTGGCGGCACACGCGACAACTGGACGTTGCTTGTGGTCTATCGCGGCAAGCATTGTCCGCGTTGTAAGAAATACCTCAATATCCTTAATGGGATGAAGGGCGATTGGGAAGCCGCAGGCTTTGATATCGCTGTCGTCTCGGCTGATCCGTTGGAGAAGGCGCAGGCTGATAAGGCGGAATTCGGATGGGATTTCGATCTGGGCTATGGGCTAAGCGAAGACCAGATGGCGACCCTTGGCGTTTACGTCACCGAACCACTTTCGCCCGCTGAAACGGATCGCAGATTTGCCGAGCCGGGAACATTCGTGATCCGCCCCGATGGATCACAAATTATTGTCGCCATCTCTAACGGCCCTGCCGTCCGCCCTGAACTGGCAGAGCTGCTGGATGGGATGATCTTCAATAAAAACAATGATCGCCCGCCGCGCGGTACGGTCTGAACGCCACAGGCAACACGTAAAGATTGACTCGTATACCAGTTGAGAATACTAGTATACCTGTTGATAAGACGGTCAGAACCATAGGGGTTTCATGACCGCTCCAACACCTGTTGTATCTGGGAGGATCACATGAAGCATATATTCTCAATTCGTGGCGCACTTCTTGGCGGATGCCTTGCACTGGCCGCCTCTGCCACGTCAGCCCAAGAGCTGCGCGGCTGGAATATCCACGTCGAAGACTATCCCGTATCCATCGCGATGGAATCTTTTGCTGCCGAAGTGGCCGAACGCACAAATGGCGAAATCACCATGGAAGTGTTCCACAATGGCGTTCTGGGCAGCCAGCCGGATGCGATTGAACAAATCCGCCTTGGGGTTCTGGATTTCGGTGAATTCAGCCTTGGGCCGATGGGCACATCAGTGCCTGAGACCAACGTGGTCTCTCTGCCCTTCATCTTCCCCAGCATCCCAGCGATGTATGAAATGATGGACGGCGAAGTTGGCGACGCCATCGGCGAAGGTATGATCGCACGCGGCATTGTGCCCCTTGGCTGGTATGACGCAGGCGCGCGGTCATTCTACAACTCGGTCCGCCCGATCAACACGCCTGCGGACGTGGAAGGCCTGAAGATCCGTGTGATGAACAACGATTTGTTCGTATCCATGGTGGAATCCATGGACGGGAACGCCACCCCCATGGCTTTTGCCGAGGTCTATCAGTCGATCCAGACCGGCGTTGTGGACGGTGCGGAAAATAACCCGCCATCCTACGAATCCACGTCGCACTTTGAAGTGGCCAAATACTATTCACTGACCGAGCATCTGATCATCCCCGAATGCCTGTGCATGAGCAAAGTCACCTGGGATCGCCTGACATCCGAGCAGCAGGACATCGTTATGGATGCAGGCCGCAAAAGCGCGGATATGCAGCGCGAGTTGTGGCAGGCCCGTGAAGCCGCCAGCATGGAAATCGTGAAGGCCGGTGGCACGACTGTGAACACAATCGCAGACAAGGCCCCCTTCCAAAACGCGATGGGCCCGGTCTATGACAAGTTCCTTGCCGACAATCCTGATCTGACGGACCTTGTCACACTGATCCGCGGCAACTGATCTTGCCCCACCGAACCGAAGGCCCGCGTCCCAGTGGCGGCGCGGGCTTTCCTTGCGAAGATGTCACCAGTCGCTGTGCGAGGTCAAAATGCGTGATCAACCCCCGAAAAAGGCGCTGGACGAAACCGTCCTGAATGCGATCAACAAGCTGATCGTTGTGGCCGCATCTATCGCCCTTTTGATCATCGTCGTCACCTTTGGCTGGCACGTCTTTGGCCGCTATGTCCTGAACGACACCCCCACATGGGTCGAACAACTGGCCAAGGTTTTGATCTGCTTCATCGCCTTCCTTGGGGCCGCCGCTGGCGTGCGCGATGAAACCCACCTTGGCGTGTCATTCTTTCGCGATATGCTGCCCGATGTGATCCAGAAACTGATCATTATCCTGATCGACTTTGCCCTTGCCGCCTTTGGCCTTGTAATGCTGATCGCCGGCTGGGAATTGATGGCCTTTGGCTGGGATTCGATGATCCCGATGCTGAACATCCCCGAAAGTTTCAAAACCCTTGCCATTACGATGTTGGGTGCATTGATGTGTCTGTTTTGCGCCGCGCGCGGCCTGCGCCGTATCGTGACCTTTTCTGACTGGACGCCCAACCCTGTCGCGAAGGAGACCTAAGATGGGTCTTATAATCCTCATGTTGGTCTTCGCGGTCCTTGTGATCATGGGCATGCCCGTGGCCTTTGCCATGGGCATCGCATCGGCTGCCGCCTTTTGGCACGAAGGCTTTCCGATGCTGATCACATTCCAGCGGGCCACATCTGGCGTGTCGGTTTTCTCACTTCTTGCGATCCCCTTCTTTGTCCTCGCCGGAGAGTTGATGCTGCATGGCGGCATAGCCTCACGGTTGGTCAAGCTTGCCTCGGCCCTCGTCGGCCACCTCAAGGGGGGCCTTGCGATGGTGAATATCTTCTCATCCATGCTGTTTGGTGGCATTTCCGGGTCTGCCGTGGCCGACATTTCGGCCCTTGGGTCGATCCTTGTACCTGTGATGAAAGAACGCGGTTATCGCCCGGATTTTGCGGTGAACGTCACCGTCACCTCGTCCATCGCCGGCATCGTGATCCCGCCAAGCCACAATATGATTATCTTTGCGGTTGCCGCAGGCACCGGCATTTCGGTGTCATCGCTGTTCCTTGCGGGCATCATCCCCGGCATCCTGATGTGCATCAGCCTTGCGATTGCGGCCTACATCCTGTCGGTCAAGCACAACTATCCAGCCGAACCCTTCCCCGGCTGGCCCGCCGTCGGGCGCGCCGCTGCGGATGCGATCCCCGGCTTCCTGACGGCTGTGATCATTATTGGCGGCACCCTGTCCGGTGTATTCACAGTGACCGAGTCCGGGGCGTTCGGCGCGATCTATGCTTTCCTGCTGACAACGCTGTATTACCGCAGCCTATCGCTTGAAGCCTTCATCAAAGCCGTCATCGGCACCGTGCGCACCACCGCGATGGTGATGATCCTGATCGGATTTGCTGCGTCATTTGCATACCTTTTGGCACTTTACCAAGTGCCGTCCCGCCTCAGCACCGCTTTGGTCTCGATCTCAGACAACCCAATCATCATTCTGCTTATGATCAACCTGATCCTGCTGATCCTCGGCATGATCCTTGATATGGCCGCGCTGATCCTGATCTGTACGCCGATCTTTTTGCCCATCGCCAAGGGCCTTGGCATGGACCCGCATCAGTTCGGGATCATGATGCTGATGAACCTTGGCCTTGGCCTGTGCACGCCCCCTGTGGGCACCTGTCTGTTCGTGGGCTGTGCGGTGGGCAAGATCAAGATTGAAGAGGCGTTGAAGTCGATCTGGCCGTTCTATCTGGCGATCTTGGGGGCGCTGATCCTTGTGACATACGTACCCGCAGTGTCGCTTTGGCTGCCTTCAATTCTGTGAGCTTAGGGTTGCCTTTGCGCCCTTGAAGACAAGGCTTTCATAGGCGGTTGTGACTGCATCCCGGAAGGTGGTGTTTTGCGCAAGCGCCGCGGGGAAAACATCCCCGATGGCAAGCAAGGCTGCGACTTTCGCAGCAGGGTCCGCCTGCCCGTCCGACGCCTCTTTCAGCATCTCAGCAAGCGGGTCGCGCACATCAATCGCGTTGCCCGCCTCGTCCACCCCACCGACATAGCGCATCCAAGCGGCGACAGCCAAGGCAAGGCTGGTGATGGGCCGCCCTTTTGCCAAACAATCTGCCACCGTCCCAAGCAAGCGTTGCGGCAGTTTCTGCGACCCATCCATCGCGATTTGCCATGTCCTGTGCCGGATTGTCGGGTTCTGATAGCGCACTTTCAGGGCCGCGCAATAGGCGGACAGGTCCGTCCCTTCAGGCGACGGGACGGTTGGAACAATCTCATCCGCCCAAAGCCTCTCGATGTAGGCTGCAAAGACTGGGTCCGCGATGGTATCTGCAATCGTCTCGTACCCGGCCAAATAGCCGAGGTAGGCCAATGCCGAATGCGTCCCGTTCAGGCAGCGCAGTTTCATCGCTTCAAACGGGGCGACGTCGCCGACGAATTGCGCACCGACCGTGTCCCAGGCTGGGCGCTGTCCATCAACAAAGTCATCCGCGATCACCCACTGCCTGAAAAGTTCATGCATGACGCAAGCCGTGTCCTGATACCCCGTCGCCTTGGCCACTGCCGCGATATCCGCATCAGTCGTTGCAGGCGTGATCCGGTCCACCATTGTGCCCGGAAAGCGCGCGTGGTTTCTGATCCAATCGGCAAGGTCAGGTGAGATCGCATGCGCAAATGTCAGCACCACATTGCGCGTAAGTTTGCCGTTGTCGGGCAGGTTATCGCAGGACAGGATGGTGAAGGGCGTCGCCCCCGCCGCTTTGCGCTGTGCGAGCGCGTAGACCAGAAACCCAACCGCGCTGCGTGGCGTGTCGGGATGCGCGAGGTCATGGGCGATATCGGGGTGATCCAGTTGCAGCTCTCCCGTTGCCGGGTTGTGGCAGTACCCCTTTTCGGTGATCGTCATCGACACGATTTTGATCGCTGGGTCGGCCATCGCGGCCAGCACAGTAGCGGGGTCCTCGGGGGCGACCAGCACGTCATTGATGACCTCAATCACCCGATGATTTGCGCCATCCCGCGTCAGCGCCACAGATGTGTAGGCGCAGCCCTGCGGCTCTAATGCGTCGCGCACGGACGTGCTGCGCAAGGACACTGCCGTGATCCCCCAACCGCCTGCTTCAGCTGTATAGATCGCCCCGAAGGCGCGGAAGAATGCACCGGGCCCAAGATGAACGATGCCAACTTTTGGCCGCGGTGCGTTGCTGCGTTGGAGCCGATTCATAGGCGGTAGGCTTGCTTGGCAAGACGGTAGGTCAGATCATAGGCCACCTCATGCGCCTCTGCTTCATCCAGCCGCCCAGTTGCCACAAGCCCGGCAAGGTATGCACAATCCGAACGCCGTGCCACGTCGTGCCGCGCGGGGATGGAACAGAAGGCGCGCGTGTCATCATTGAACCCGGCGGTGTTATAGAACCCACAGGTTTCAGTCGTCGCTTCGCGGAACCGTTTGATCCCTTCAAAACTGTCATGGAACCACCACGGCGGGCCGAGGCGCAGCGCGGGATATGCCCCTGCCAGTGGCGCAAGTTCGCGGGTGTAACTGGTTTCGTCCAAGGTAAAAAGGATGATCGTCAGGCCCGGCTCCATCCCGACCGCATCCAGTATGGGCTTGAGTGCGTGCACATAATCCGTGCGCATCGGGATATCGAACCCCTTGTCCCGCCCGTGCCGCGCGAAAACCGGGGCGGAGTGGTTGCGAAAAGATCCCGGGTGGACTTGCATGACCAACCCGTCATCAAGGCTCATCCGTGCCATTTCGGTGAGCATTTGGCCCCGAAACGCATCAGCCTCATCCGCTGTACAATTGCCTGCGCGGGCTTTGGCGAAAAGTGCCGCCGCCGCGTCTGTATCAAGGTTTTCAGTCCGCGCTGTCGGATGCCCATGGTCAGTTGCCGTGGCCCCATGCACCTTGAAAAACGCGCGGCGTTTGCGGTGGGCGTTAAGGTAGCCGGCCCATGTGGTGGTATCCTCGCCCGTGATCGCGCCGAACTGTGTAACATTTGCCGCGAACCCCTCGAAGTCAGGATCGACCACAGCGTCAGGGCGGTAGGTTGTGACCACCCGGCCCGTCCATCCGCTGGCGGCGATTTGCTGGTGCCACGTGAGATCGTCCAAGGCCCCTTCGGTGGTCGCAAGCACTTCGATGTTGAAGCGTTCAAACAGCGCGCGGGGGCGGAAGGCATCCGTCGCGAGGGCGGCGTCGATATGATCGTAAAGGGACGATGCTGTGTCGGCTGAGAGTTTTTCGTCGATCCCGAAGACGTCGGTGAAGGCGTGATCAAGCCAAAGCGACGATGGTGTGCCCCGGAACAAGTGATAGTGGGCTGCGAACAACTGCCAGATCTCGCGCGGGTCCGCTTTGGGCGCGGTGCCATCCGCGTAAGGCACGCCGAGGGCTTCAAGCGGCACCCCTTGCGAGACCAGCATCCGAAAGACGTAGTGATCGGGCACCACGAAAAGCTGTGCGGGATCAGGGAACCGATTATTTTCAGCAAACCAGCGCGGATCACAATGCCCGTGCGGGCTGATGATGGGTAAATCGGCCACGCGGTCGTAAAGCCCGCGCGCAATTTTGCGCACAGCCGGGTCTACGGGGAAAAGGCGGTCGGGGTTCATGCCTTAACTGAACATCATCCCGCCATTGATGTCGATATTGGTTCCGGTGATGAAGGCACTGTCATCGCAGGCAAGGAACAGAACGGCGTTCGCCACATCCTGTGACTCACCTTGGCGCTTGAGCGGCGCGTTCGCCTCGAACCCGCGACGGCCTGCATCGGGCGTGTGGATGTTGTGGAAATCCGTGTCGATCATGCCGGGGCACAGGGCGTTGACGCGCACCTTGGGCCCAAGTTCCTTGGCCAAACCGCGTGTCATTGTCATGACAGCCCCTTTGGATGCTGCATAGGCCACAGACCCCGGTCCGCCGCCATCGCGCGCGGCTTGGCTGGCCAGGTTCACGATTGTGCCCTCGTTCATATGTGGCCCCACCGCTTTGATCATCAGGAAGGTGCTGGTCAGGTTCAGGGACATGACGTTGTTCCAGTGTTCCAGCGACATTTCAGCGAAGGTCTTGCGCGCAATCAAGCCGCCGGAGTTGTTGACCAGAACATCGACGCTGCCAAACTCGGCCACTGTCTTGGCGACCAAGGCATCCACGTCTTCGGGCTTGTTCAGATCGCCCTGCATTGCGAAGGCTTTGCCCCCGGCGGCTGTGATCTCGGCGACGACAGCATCCGCCCCGGCGCTGCTTGCAAAATAGTTGATCGCAACCGATGCGCCCTCGGCGGCCAGCGTCTTGGCAATCGCCGCCCCGATATCGCGCCCACCGCCTGTGACGATTGCTGATTTGCCTGCAAGTTTCATGTGGATAGTCCTTCCTGAATGGCGGTTTGGGCCGGCTATCTGCCGACGTCGAATGTTTTGGGGACGGTGACCTTAAAGCTTTGGTCATTGGCGTCGGTGAAGTAGAGATCGCAGTCGTAGCCTTGATCATCGAGAAAGCTGAAAACCCGGCGTGGTGCGGCCAGCGGATAAGGTACCAGCAGCGTGGCAATGCGGTGCCGGATCGCTTTGGGAAAACGGGCAGTGAGGCAGGTGCTGACAGGCAGCCCTTCGTATTCGGACGGGTCCACATCGGGGAAGCCCGTGTTCTGAGTCAGCGCCGGCACCCCGGCCTCGGACCACAGGAACTGGCCGTAAAACCCTGCCCCCGCGCCCGTATAGCGGAACGTCGTATCGCCCAGCGCCATCGGTGCGTTGGCATGCAGCAGCCAGTCGATTTCGACGGGTTCATCGGCGTCGATGCTATCGACAATGACGAAGTATTCATTGTTCACGAAATAGACGTCGCGCAGCACGGATGTGACTTCGGGCGACAGCGATTTGTAGGCCGCCGTTGCGTCGCCTTGGATGAACAGGTGGTCCCCCCGATCTTCGGCTACGATGATCTGCCCGGACGAGGCCATCGCCTGCACTTTGTCTTTGCCAGCGTATTGCCCCTTGCCGTTCACAAGGATCGCATTCTTGGACCGGGTTTGGCGCCGCCAGTTCTGGTGCATCGTGGAATTGAAGGCGACGTAATGCCCCGATTGGATCGCGAGGTCTTCGCCAAAGCCTGCAAGACAGATCGCATTCTGATCCCCATGGCTATGACTGACGGCCCCGAAGGGCGAGGATTTCATCACGAATTGGATGTGGTTATCCGGGTCTTGCATCCGGTGCTGGATCGCAACCCAGCCAATGCCTTTGAACCAGCGCAACTGGTCGTCATCAGCGGGCGGAGTTGCCTCGACAATCGGGAAATCGGTCTGATAAGCGAGTTCGTCGAAATTAAAGTCCCACCAGCCCCAGTTATAGAACGCCATCTCGGTGCCCGGATTGGTCCGTTTGATTTCGTCGTAATACCACTGGTAGGCCCCGTTCCCCGTCACCCCTGCAAACTGGCGTAGGTTAAAGCCGACTTTCACCGCAGGCAGATCGCCCATCGTGCTGTCATCCCCAAAGGTCGCGCGCCGCGTGTTGGGGGCTTTGGTGTAAAGCGGGAAGTCCCCGGTGCGTTGGAAGAAGGGGCGCTGGTAGATGTCGATGCCGGTGTAGCTTTTCAGCAGGTTCGCCGCATCAATCAGATAGGCCATGCCCGTCATCCAATAATGCGGCCCCTCGGCCCAGCCCCCTTCGCTGTCGCCCCAAGGGGAATAGACGGTCGAGAGGAATTCGATGGAATAGTTCAACCAATCTTCGGCCTCGGGCGCGTCATCCAGCATTGCGATTGAGGCCGGGATGAGAACAGCGGACACTGCGCGCACCGCGTGGCTGTCGAAGGGGAAGAGATGGATGTTGGCATGTTTGATGATGTGGTCGGCAGTTTCGCGCGTGCGCGCGAGGAGCGATTTCAGCACAAGCGCTTTTTCATCTTCGTCCAACTGGTCATGCAGCCAGTCATAGCCCCACGCAAGCGCAAGGTTGACCCGGAACGCCCATTCGTCCGTATAGCTGCGCGATGTGGTTCCGGTGGGGTTCCATGCCGCAGCCGAGAGCAGCCATTCTTTGGCGCGGGCGACCATCGCCGCATCGTCAGTGACCTGCCCGCCAATCGCCAAGTGCCGGATCGCATAAAGCAGTTCCTGACAATCGATATAGGTTTGCCGCCAGACAGAGGCCACGCGCTGGTGGTTCGGATAGCCTGCGGGTTCAGGAATGATATCCCGGTCCATCCAAGGAAGGACAGATTTGTCAAAGAAGGTGGACCATGTGCAATGATCGGCGTCTTTGGCGACGGCTTTCTTGAAGTCAGCCAAGCGGTCGGATGTCATCCACAGGCGCGGATGCGCGCGGGTTGCGTTCTTGAGCCGCGTGTCGCGCAACGGCAAGGGGGTTTCGGGCAGGTTTTCGGTGAGGGTGAAGGTCCGGTCCTTGCTCCAGTTCGTCACGGGCTTTCCGGCTTCGTCGCAAACAGCATATGACCAGTAATAGTCCCCAGCGGGCAGCGCCACGTCGGGGGTGAAGAAATTCAGCGGGATACCTGTAAAAGTATGCGTGTTCTTGGCCGGGTATTTCGGATCGGCAGAGATGCGCAAGACATATTGCGCCTCATCCTCGATCACGGGGAGCCAGCTAAAGCGCGGGGGATTTTCGACCAGAACCGTGCCTGCATCGGGGCCATATTGAATGGTCAGACGCCCTGTGTTGGGTTCATCAAGCATGGGGTGGGTTTGGCCGGACATCAGGTGCTTTGCTTTCTGGAAGGTGATGGCAGGAAGAGCGCGGACGCTCTTCCCGTTCGTTTACGTAGACTTACCCGCCGTACTGGCGTTCGTAGGCAGAGTTCATGACTTCCAGAAGTTCCTGATAGCCCATGTCGTCCAGCGTCGCGAGGTAGCCTTCCCAGTCCTCGTTCACGTCCGAATTGCCAAGGATCCAGCCCTGCTGCACCTCCAGCATATAGTCGCGGATGGATGCAAAAGTGCGGTCATAAACGCGCTGTTCGTCAGCGGTGAATGCGACCCCAAGGAACTGGTCGATCAGGTAGTCGCCTTCGTCATAAAGGGCGATGCCTTCGAGTGCGAACTCGTTCGACCACTGCTTTTCGTAGTTGTAGTCTTGGAAGTAGCCACGCGCCTGCAACTGAGAGCCGACACGGTACAGCTGGTTGTTCACCGGCTCACCGTTGGTCAGGAACTCTTCGGTGAAGGTCGGCTCACCGTCAACCATTGTGTACTGCTGGCCTTCGACACCGAAGTTGGCAAGGCGACGCCCTTCCTCAGTAAACCAGAAGTCAAAGTACTTGATGGTCTCAACCGGATGCTCGTTCGTTGCGCCGATTGCCCAGCCATCTGGCTTGATCGGAATCCGGCGGTGCTCGGCAATGCGGCGGCCAGAGACGGACGCAGGTGGGGCAAGCGCCTCAAACGCGAAACCGTCGATTTCGGATGACAGGCGGTTGTAGCCGGATGTTGAGGCAAACCAGTCGTGTGTCATGCCGCCAAGGTTTTCACCCAACAGGAAGTCGCGTGTGGATGACCCACGGGTGAAGACTTCGGCGTCAACCAGACCCATGTCGTACCAACGGGCCAAGTTCGCAATGCCTTCGCGGTAGCCGTCTTGGGCATAGGGGTGAAGCAGTTTGCCGTCTTCCACGTAGAAATCGTGGTAGGTGTCAGAGCCGGAAGACCGACCATCCCAAAGTGTCACAAGGCGGATCAACTCTGGCCACTGGCGCGCGAAGTATGGCACTTCATCGGCTTGGCCGTTGCCATTTGGATCACCATCGCGGAAGGCGATCAGGACTTTTTCAAGCTCTTCCACGTTTTCAGGACGCTCAAGCCCCAGCTTGTCCAGCCAGTCGGTGCGGATGAAGTAAGCACGACCGTATTTGCCGTCGGGCAGATAGGGGATGTAGTACATGTTGCCGTCAGAGGCTGAAATCGCGGCGGCAATCTCGGGACGCTCATCAAAGTAGGCTTTCAGGTTCGGCGCATGCTCATCAATCAGATCGTTGAGCGGATAGAACGCGCCCTCTGGGCCGTACTGGTTTACAAAGTCCTTGATGCGGCTTGAGCCGACGATATCGGGGATCACCCCACCGGCAAGCATCAGGTTCAACGCTTCGGTTTTGCCGGTGTTCTCATCCGTGCGCATGTTCGCGCCCACAGTGTCATCCACCAGATGAATGTTGGTCAGCTTGCGCGCTTCGATCTCGACAGGCCAGTCTTCCTGATATGTCGGATAGCGGACGTGGTTCATTTGAATGGTCAGTTCCAGCGGTTCATCCACAATCAGCAGATGCCCGTCGGCAAGTGCGGGCGCGGCCAATGCCGTTCCCACAAGTAGTGCGGCTGTCAGTGTTAGATTGCGCATAGTTTCCTCCCTTTATGCGTTCGTTTATTATTCCTTGACCCCACCCAGCATGATGCCCTTTTCAAAGTACTTCTGGATAAAGGGGTAGACGATGATCACCGGAATGATCGAACAGACGATGATGGCCGCAGACACGGTTTCGACCGAATAGGCCGCATCAATCAGCGTGGCTGAAAATTCATCATCGTTTGAAAGCGTTGCGATGGTGTGGCGCAGGTAGACCTGCAGCGGGATCTTCTCTTCGTCCCTTAGCAGCACCATCGCCCAAAAGAAGCCGTTCCAGCGGGATACGAGGCAGAACAGGGCCACCGTCGCGATGGCCGGTTTGGCAAGTGGGATGTAGACTTTCCACAGCACTTGGAAATCATTGGCCCCGTCCATCCGCGCCGCTTCCTCAAACGAGTCTGGCACCCCTTCAAAGAAGTTGCGCAAAAGGATCAGGTTAAACCCGTTCACAGCAAAGCCGATGATGATCCCAAAGTAGCTATCGAGCAGTCCAAGGTCGCGCATGTTCAGGAAGAACGGGATCAGCCCTGCGTTGAACCACATGGTGAAGGCCACCATCAGGTTCCAGAACCGCCGTCCGAACAGCTGCGGGCGTGACAGGGCGTAGGCCCCGGGGATCAGGAATAGCAGCGACGTCAGCGTTCCGAAAATCGTGTAGAAGAAGGTATTCCCGTAGGAAATCCAGAACATCCGTTGGGACAGAACGTACTTATAGGCCTCAATCGTGGTGTCCACAGGCGTGAGGACCACCTTGCCCGCCCGCGCCTCAAAAGCGGAACTTAGGGACAGCGATCCGATGTAGATAAACGGGTACAGCGTCGAGACTGTGAAGATTGCGATCAGCACCATGTTCACGATTACGAAGGTGCGGTCATTGCGCGAATAGAGGTTCATATTAGCCATAACGCGCGCCCTACCACAGCGATGTGCGCGAATAGCGCTTTGAGATGGTGTTCGCCCCGATCACCAGAATGAAGGCGATGACAGCATTGAAAAGACCAGCGGCAGCAGCAAAGTCATACTGCCCATTTTGCAAACCTTGGCGATAGATGAAGGTGTTCACCACATCCGCGGTTTCATAGGTCGAGGGCTGGTAGAGCAAGATGATCATCTCGAACGAGACTTCCAACATGTTCCCGATGCGGATGATCAGCATGATAATGATCGTCGGCATGATCGAGGGGATGGTGATTTTCCACATCATCTGCCAGCGGCTTGCCCCATCCACGACGGCACTTTCGTACAGCGTCGGTGAGACACCCGCGATGGCGGCAAGGTAAACGATGGATTGGAACCCGGCCTCTTGCCAGATGGTGGTCCCGATAAAGATCGGGCGGAACCATTCGGGCTTGGTCAAGAAATAGACCGGATCAAGCCCGAACCAGCCGATGATCGTATTCACGATCCCGGCTGAGGGAGAAAACGCAGTGATCACGATGCCCGCGATGATCACGGATGAGATGAAGTGCGGCAGGTAAACGATTGTTTGCGCTGTCGATTTGAACTTTTTGTTCAGGATTTCATTGAACATCAACGCCAGCAGGATCGGGACCGGGAAGCCGATCAGAAGGCTCCAGAAACTAATCGCAATCGTATTGCGCAAGGCGCGCAGGAATTGGTCGCTGCTAAAAAGCGTTTCAAAATGCTCGAACCCGATCCATGGGCTGTTCGCGACACCTTTGAAGATGCTGTAGTCTTTGAATGCAATCTGCAGCCCGTACATCGGCTTATAAAGAAACACGAGCAACCAGACGATTGTGGGCAGCAGCATCGCGTAAAGCCGCCATTCGCGCGCCAGATGGTCCTTGATCGCGTGGCGCTGCCCGACAAGATATGCAATCGCCTTTGGCGGGTTGAGCAAAAGCCGCAGCGTGCCGATGCGCCCCTGCCCGTTCATGCGACGCGGATCTGGCCGGAAAGGGCCATGCCTGTATCAGCGTCAAAGACCTTGATAAGTTCGGGAGCAGCGGTAAAGCCCGTAACCGCATGCAGCGTGTCCATTGCGCCCAATGTCTCGGTCCGAATGACGAAGGGTTCGTCTTGGATTGACATATGCAACAGCGCCTCGGACCCAAGCGTTTCCACAAGGTCCAATTCGCAAGCCACTGAACCGGGCTGCGCTTCGGTCACGATCTGTGCGTATTCTGGGCGGATGCCCACGATCACTTCGCGCCCGACCGCGTTTTGCAAGCCCGGTAGCGGAGGAAGCGCAAGCTGGCCGCCGGGGAAATTGGCAACTGGTGAAGAGGCACCATCCGCAATCGTCGCTTTGATCTGGTTCATCGGCGGGGCCCCCAGGAAGCCTGCGACGAAGGAATTAGCGGGGTTCAGGAACAGCTCCATCGGGCTGCCGACCTGTTCAATCCGCCCGTCGTTCATCACAACGATACGGTCGGCCAGCGTCATTGCTTCAACCTGATCATGGGTCACATAGATCGACGTGGCCCCAAGACGTTTGTGCAGCCGTTTGATTTCGGCGCGCATCTGGGTGCGTAGTTTGGCATCAAGGTTGGACAGCGGTTCGTCGAACAAAAACACCTTCGGGCGACGCACAATCGCGCGGCCCATAGCGACGCGCTGGCGCTGGCCGCCAGACAAATCAGATGGCTTGCGATCAAGGTATGGGGTCAGCCCAAGGATGCCGCCAACTTCATCAACCGCGGCTTGAATAGCCTCTTTGCTTTCTTTGCGGATGCGCAGGCCAAATGCGATGTTTTCAGCCACGTTCAGATGCGGATAAAGCGCGTAGTTCTGGAACACCATTGCAACATCGCGGTCTTTGGGGGCGATGCGGTTCATTGCGCGCCCGTCAATTGTGAGGGTACCGCCTGAAATCTCCTCCAAGCCCGCAATCATGCGCAATGTCGTTGATTTGCCGCAGCCCGACGGGCCGACAAGCACGACAAATTCTTGCTCTTGCACTTCAAGGTCGATGCCATGCACCACCTGCAAAGCGCCATAGCTTTTTGTGATACCTTCAAGCTGAACACCCGACATGGATTGCCCCCCAAAGCGCTTGCGCGCCGCCTTCCCGTTTTCGGGCCGAAACTTTGAAAGAATCGCCCTAGCTGTAACTGGTATACTAATCCAAAAACTAGAATACTAGTATTGATTATAGAAATATTCTGCGCTCAAATGCGTGCAGTTTTTGAAAGGCAAGCCATGCGGATCGCCGACGTCAAGATCACGCCTATTGCTATCCCCGATGTGCCTTTGGCCAATACCAAAGGCGTGCACCCATCGGTGTTTCTGCGTGCAATTATCGAGGTCACAACAGATACGGGCCTTACTGGCTTGGGCGAGGCTTACGGTGCCGCGCGCACCCTGACGGGTTTACAAAGCGTTGCGCCAACGCTGATTGGCCTTGATCCCTATGATTTGCGCGACCTGCGCCGCCGGGTTGAAATTGCCTTGCCCGCAGGCGGCGGCGTGAACGCGCCCACCGCCCTTGCCGATCATAAAGTTGTGGATGTCGTCTATAGCGCGTTCGAAATCCCCCTGCTTGATATTCGCGGCAAGGAAGTCGGGCGCCCGCTTTATGATCTGCTGGGCGGTGCGGTGCGCAAGACGATTCCCTTTGGTGGCTATTTGTTCTTCAAGTTCGCCAAGCAAGATCTGACCTTTGGCCCAGACATCATGGGCGAGGTGATGACGCCCGATGCATTGGTGGCGCAAGCCAAGCAGTTTCACGCAGAATATGGCTTTCGCTCATGGAAGGTGAAAGGCGGCGTGCTTCCGCCTGACGCCGAGGTCGAGACGATGCTGAAACTGCGCGAGGCTTTTCCAGATCACGGCCTGCGCATTGACCCGATGGGCGCTTGGACGGTTCCGACAGCGGTGAAGGTCGTCAAGCAATTGGACGGCGTTCTGGAATACCTCGAAGACCCCTGCCGGGGGATGGATGCGATGGCAGAACTGTCCGCGCAGATTGATATGCCGCTGGCGACCAATCTGGTCGTGGTCGAATTTGAAGAGATCATCGAAGCCGTCAAGAAAGACGCCGTGCAGATCATCCTGTCCGATCACCACTACTGGCGCGGCGCGGCGGGCGCGATCCATTTGGGCGAAATGTGCCGGGCAGCGGGTTTGGGTGTTTCGATGCATTCAAATTCGCATCTTGGAATTTCGCTGGCCGCCATGTGCCATGTGGCTGCGGCCACCCCGAACCTAACCTATGATTGCGACACCCATTATCCATGGTCCCAGAAAGAGATTGTCAAAGGCGGACGCCCGACCTTCAAAGACGGCACACTCCAAGTGCCCGAAGGGCCCGGATTGGGGGTTGAACTGGATCACGACGCCGTGGCCGACCTTCACGCGCTTTACAACAAAGCGATGGTCAAGGACCGCGACGACACGGATGAGATGTTAAAGTACATCCCCGACTATGTACGCAAGGTTCCCCGATGGTGATTGGCCCAAAGGGCCCGAAAAGGCCCGAACTGGTCATTTCCTTTGAAATTGACTAACACGCCTTCGAACAACAGGAAGACCCACTATGGCAGAAACTGCACAACTCCGCGATCGCCGCACAAGTGTGGATCTGGTGTTTGACCACCTTTACGATCAAATCGCATCACTGAACCTGCGCCCCGGGGACAAGATATCCGAGGCCGAGATTGCCGCGCAGTTCAATATTTCGCGCCAGCCGGTGCGCGATGCGTTTAGCCGGCTTGATAATCTGGGGCTGCTTTTGATCCGACCGCAACGCGCGACCGAGGTTAAGCGCTTTTCATGGCGCGAGATCACAAAATCCCGCTTTGTGCGCGCTGCGGTCGAGGCAGACGTGCTGCGCCGCGCTGCCGCAGAATGTGATGAGGTTGGCGCAGCAGACCTTGACGCGAACCTGTTGCAGCAAAAAGCGGTCGTGGCGGCGGGGAACTATGAAAAGTTCACCCAACTTGACTATCTTTTCCATCAATCCCTTTGCAATATCGCCAAGGTCGACTTTGCCTTTGAAGTGATCAAACAGGAAAAGGCCAAGGTGGATCGCCTGTGCACCCTCAGTTTGGCCAAAGAAAATCGCATGGCCCTGTTGCTTGAAGACCATCAGGCGATCACGAAAGCGATTAAGACCGGCGACGAAGAGGCTGCGGTAAAGGCAGGCATGGTGCATCTGTCCCGCTTGGATGACACGATCACAGCGATTTCCGACGCCAACGCGGAATATTTCGATCCCTAGTCAAATACCGCCGCCCGCTTCCATTCACCTTTGAACAGCCGCAAGTGAAACAGCGGGAACTTGACCCATTCTTCCAACATCACAAGTGCGAAGACCCATGCGACGTGTAGATCCAAGTACAGCACGAAAAGCAGGGTCATCGGCACTTTGAACGCCCATTGCCCGATGATGAAGATGTTCATCACATAAAGCGTATCGCCCGACGCCCGCAGGGTTTGTCCGCAGATTGCGTTTGATCCTTTCGGGAAAGGCAAGATCAAAAGGAATGGCAAGAAGGTCAGCAAAGCAGCCACGGTTTCCCCCTGCAAGCTGGTATAGATTTGCCCTGCGAGCAGACAAATCGTCAGATAGGACAGCGCCACCAATCCCGCTGCGACGAAAGCCGCCCGCCATGCCCGGCTCAGGAATTCATCCAGCGCCGCTTCGCCCAGTCCTTTCCCAATAAGTTGCGCCACCGCGATCCCCACCGCCTGCGCCCATGCCATTCCGAAGACACCTGCCGTTTGCACCCAAGGCAGGATCAGTGTGAGGGCCGCGAATTCGATCACGCTCATCTTGGCATAGATCAGCATGCAGACTTGCGTGCCGATGGACATGGAAATGAAAGTACCCGCGATGGGCAGTGAGAACGTCCAATGGCGGCGCAGGGCCGCGCTGAAACTGTCTTTCGACCAGCCCTTGGTCGCAAGGATCCCCCGGTCGCTTTGCGCAAACCGCCATGCCATGAAAAGCACGCGCAGGCCGGATGACGCAGCACTTCCGATTGCAGCCCCCACAACGCCCAGCGCAGGGAAGCCATAAAGCCCATGGATCAGCACAACGCTAAGCCCGATGTTAAGCGGCACGGCGATCATGTAGCTATAGAACGGGATGCGCGTCTTGCCGCAGCCGTTGAAATGCCCGGCAAGGCATTGGCCGATGGATTCGAAAAATGCGACCCATAAGAAGACATGCAAGAAGGCGGTCGCTTGTGTCGCAATCTCAGGCGTATGTGCGAAACCTGCGATGATCTGCTTGCCAAAGATCAGCACAAGGATGATCCCGAGGGCCGTCATCGTCACGTTGATCGCAAGCCCGCAGAGGAAACTGGTCTTTAACGCCACTGGACCCGCTGCCCCAAAAGCCTGGGCAATGCGGATTTGTGTGGCGTTGGAAAAGGCGAAGATCACCCCAAGCAGCAACCCGATGATCGCCCCTGCCAAGCCGATCGCGGCCAAAGCACCTTCGCCCAAGGGTGACACGAGGTAGGCATCAATCACGACGATGCCTTGCAACATGATCACTTTCAGCCCCAGTGGCCAGGCCAGCCCGAAAAGCGCGGCTGTCGTCGGTGTTTGTATGTCGTCTGCCGTACTCACGTCGCGCCCCAGAGGCTGCGGGGATCGCAGCCCTTGCATCATGGGAAGGGACGCGCGGGGATGCAATGGGCCAGCCGCACCTGCGCATGTCTCTTTGGACAGAACCAAACATGCAGGGAATGACATGGTATGGGGCAAATCTTCGCACCCAAGACTTTATGTTCCTTACAAAGCAGAACCCTGCCGTTTTCTTTCCTTGATTTTTGAAACGAACCGGCGCAAGATTTTATCGCATGTTAAAAAATTCTTAATATTTTGACATAGAACCGGAGCCGAGGAAAAGATGGACGACGCGACCAAGCCACGTATCGACACGATGGAACACCTTTCCGAGGCGATTGGCGTGTCACGCCCCACCCTGTCCCGCTACTTTCAAGACCCCGAACGCGTCAGCCGCACATCGCGTGAACGTATTGAAAAGGGGTTAGAGCAGGTCGAATACGTTCCAAACTTCTTTGCGACCCGGATGAATCGCGCCTCAACCGGTATGATTGGGGTGATCATCCCTTACCTGAATGATCTGTTCTTTACGCGCCTGCTTGAATCAATCGAACTGGCGGCGATGGATGCGGGCTATAGCGTCTTAACAAAATGTTCACATTTTGACGCAAGGATCGAGGCCAGCGCAGCCGAGACATTCATGTCGATGAGTGTGGATGGCGCGCTGGTCGTTCCGCTTGGCAACCACAGCGATGTGCGCGCCCATGAACGGCTGCGATCCCGCCTGCCTTATGTACTTGTCGATTCACGGCCAGAGGTGATGCCTGATGCTGATTTTGTAGGAACAGATCACATGCAAAGCACTGGTCTTATTACAGAATATCTATCGCGCGTGGGTGGGCCGCCCGTATTTCTGGCGATGCCGCGCGGGAATTACAATGCGATGGAACGCGAACAGGCCTACCTTGCCAAGATGGCCGAACTGGATCTTGAACCCCGCATTATTGGCACCGAACAAATGAATAGCGCAGGGCCATTCGAACCTCACGGCCTTGCCGTGCTGGATAAAGAGTTTTCGAACGGGCGCCTGATCAATGAAACGATCCTATGTGCAAACGACCGCGTGGCGATCGGGGCAATGCGGGCTGCAGCCTCTCACGGATTGGAACCGGGCGCCCAAAGAATGGGCGGCCTACGAATCGCGGGGCATGACAATTACCCGCTTTGCAGCTTCACAACGCCGACCCTGACGACGGTGGCGCAAAATGTCGCAGCCATCGGTGAAGCGGCCGTCACGCGATTGGTCGAACGTATACATGCGAAAAAAGCACCGTCAGAACAGACCGTTACGCTGTTTGATGGCGAAATGAAAATACGCCAATCAGCCTAGCTAGACTAATATTGCTGCTTTGAAGCATAAATTTCTCACATTGACCATTGACGAATTGAAAGATCGCGACGTAGCTTGAACGCGTGTAAAAATGGGAGGACATAATGTCTATCAAGAGAACACTGCTGACCTCTGCGGTCGGCCTTGGCCTGACAGCGGGCATCGCGGCCGCCGACGGTCACACATCGCTGACAATCGCCATCGTAAACAACGGTCACATGATCAACATGCAAACCGTTGCTGAAGCCTACACCGAAGAAACTGGTGTTAAGCTGAACTGGGTTTCTCTCGAAGAAGGCGTCCTGCGCGAGGAGGTGACCTCTGACACCGCGACAGGCGGTGGTCAGTACGACATCATCAACATCGGTATGCAGGAAGCACCAATCTGGGGCGCTGCAGGCTGGATCGAACC